>CAYHXK010000344.1:0-3155 GCA_964360125.1 uncultured Sterolibacterium sp. | reverse complement strand
AGGCTATGGTCAAGACGCCGGCCGATCTCTACCGCCTCGATCCGGGCAAGCTCGCCAATCTTGAACGCATGGCGGAGAAATCCGCCGCCAACCTCCTGGCAGCCATAACCAAGAGCCAGCAGACGACGCTGGCGCGTTTCATCTACGCCTTGGGGATACGCAATGTGGGGGAGGCGACCGCCAAGGATCTGGCGCGCCATTTCGGCAGCCTCGATGCCGTGATGAACGCCGGGGAGTCGGCGCTGCAGCAGGTGTCCGACGTAGGCCCGGTGGTGGCCGCTTCCATCGCCCGCTTTTTCGCCGAGCCGCATAACCGGCAAGTCATCGCGCAACTGCGAGGCGCAGGAGTGCGCTGGGAAGAAGGCGCAGCGGCGCGCGTGGTTTCCTCCGCCATCGTCGGCAAGACCTTCGTGCTGACCGGAACCCTGTCCACGCTGACCCGCGAAGAGGCCAAGGAGCGCATCGAGGCTTTGGGCGGAAAGGTGGCCGGTTCGGTGTCGAAGAAGACCGATTTTGTCGTCGCCGGCGCCGAGGCCGGTTCCAAGCTCGACAAGGCGCGGCAGTTAGGCGTTACCATACTCGGCGAGACGCAATTGCTGGAGCTATTGAGCGCATGAAGAAACTCACCAAGGCCGTATTCCCCGTCGCCGGACTGGGCACCCGCTTCCTGCCGGCCACCAAGGCCAGTCCCAAGGAAATGATGCCCATCGTGGACAAGCCGCTGATCCAGTTCGCGGTGGAAGAAGCGGTCGCCGCCGGCCTCTCCGACATGATTTTCGTCACCGGCCGCAGCAAGCGCGCCATCGAGGATCACTTCGACAAGGCCTACGAACTGGAGAGCGAGCTGGAGATTCGTGGCAAGGGGGAATTGCTCGAATTTGTGCGCAACCTGCTGCCGAAGAACATCAACTGCATCTACATTCGCCAGGCTGAGGCGCTGGGCTTGGGCCACGCGGTGCTGTGCGCCAAGTCGGTGATCGACGACGAGCCTTTCGCGGTGCTGCTCGCCGACGACCTGCTCGACGGCGAACCGCCAGTAATGAAGCAGATGGTGGATGTCTACAACACTCATCATTGCTCGGTGCTCGGGGTACAGGAAGTGCCGCGCGCCGAGACCAAAAGCTACGGCATCGTCGCCGCCCGGCCGCTGGCGGAGCGCCTGGAACAGATCAGCGCCATCGTCGAGAAACCGAAGCCGGAAGATGCTCCGTCGACGCTGGCGGTGGTCGGCCGCTACATCCTGACGCCGCGCATTTTCCATCACCTGGAGAATGTCCGCCCTGGCAAGGGCGGCGAGATTCAACTGACCGACGGCATCGCCGCGCTGCTCGCCGAGCAGCAGGTGCTGGCCTACCGCTATGCCGGCGTGCGTTACGATTGCGGCTCAAAATTGGGTTATCTGCAAGCCATGGTCGAGTTCGGCTTGCGTCATCCCGAAGTAGGCAGCGACTTCGCTGCCTACTTGAACAACCGGGGCAGAACGTGACGCCGGATGAGGCCAGTCGCATCCTGCCGGCGATATATGCCCTGAAGCAGTAGCTTAGGCGGCGGCGCGGCTGGCGCGCTTGCGGTCGTTTTCCGACAGGTAGCGCTTGCGGATGCGGATCGACTTGGGGGTGATTTCCACCAGTTCGTCGTCGGCGATGAATTCCACCGCGCTTTCCAGGGTGATCTGGATCGGCGGCACCAGGCGCACCGCTTCGTCGGTGCCGGAGGAGCGGACGTTGGTGAGCTGCTTGCCCTTGATCGGGTTCACCACCAGATCGTTTTCGCGGCTATGCACGCCGATGATCATGCCCTCGTAGAGCGGGTCGCCATGGGAGGCGAACATGCGGCCGCGATCCTGCAGCTTCCATAGCGCATAGGCCACCGCCATGCCGTTCTCGGCGGAAATCAGCACGCCGTTGCGACGCTCCGCCATGATCCCAGCCATCGGTCCGTAGTCGTCGAAGACGTGGCTGGCCATGCCGGTGCCGCGTGTCAGGGTCATGAATTCGCCCTGGAAGCCGATCAGGCCGCGCGCCGGAATGCGGTATTCGAGCCGCACCCGCCCCTTGCCGTCCGATTGCATGTCCTGCAGGTCGCCGCGGCGGCGGCCGAGTTCTTCCATGACGCCGCCCTGGTTGGTTTCCTCGACATCGACGGTGAGCAGTTCGTAAGGCTCGAGCTTCTCGCCATTGACTTCCTTCATGATCACGCGCGGCCGCGATACCGCCATTTCATAGCCTTCGCGGCGCATGTTTTCAAGCAGGATGATCAGGTGCAGTTCGCCGCGGCCGGACACCAGGAAAACGTCGGCGTCCTCGGTGTCCTCGACGCGCAGGGCGACGTTGGCCAGCAGTTCCTTCTGCAGCCGCTCGCGCAACTGGCGGCTGGTGACGTATTTGCCTTCCTTGCCGGCGAAGGGCGAGGTGTTGACCTGGAAATTCATGGTCAGCGTCGGCTCGTCCACTTTCAGCGGCGGCAGGCCGACCGGATTTTCCAGGTCGCACACGGTCACGCCGATGCCGACTTGCTCGATGCCGGTGACCAGCACGATGTCGCCGGCCTCGGCTTCCTGCGCCGGCTCGCGCTCCAGTCCCTTGAAGACGTAGATCTCTTTGATCTTGGAGCGGCCCTTGGCCTCGTCGCCGTACATCACCGCGACTTCCTGGCCCGGCCTGATGCGGCCGTGGGTGATGCGGCCGATGCCGATGCGGCCGACATAGGTGGAGTAATCGAGCGAGCAGATCTGCAATTGCAGCGGCCCGTCAACATCGACGTTGGGCTGCGCCACATGCTTCAGAATGGCTTCGAACAGCGGCTTCATGTCGGTGCCCGGCTGCGCAGCGTCGAGCATGGCGTAGCCGTTCAGCGCCGAAGCGAACACCACCGGAAAATCCATCTGTTCCTCGGTGGCGCCGAGCTTGTCGAACAGGTCGAAGGTATGATTGATGACCCAGTCCGGGCGAGCGCCGGGACGGTCGATCTTGTTGATCACGACGATCGGCTTGAGCCCCAGCGCCAGCGCCTTGCGGGTGACGAAACGGGTCTGCGGCATCGGCCCCTCGACGGCATCCACCAGCAGCAGCGCGCCATCCACCATCGACAGCACGCGCTCCACCTCGCCGCCGAAATCGGCGTGACCCGGGGTGTCGACGATGTTGATGTGGGTG
>CAYHXK010000343.1:0-3155 GCA_964360125.1 uncultured Sterolibacterium sp. | reverse complement strand
CATCATGACGATCACCGCCTTGACCGTGGCGCCGCCTTCGCGGGCGATCTTGCGCCCCATCAGGTCGTTGGCCTGGATGCCGGTGGTGCCTTCGTAGATGGTGGTGATGCGGGCATCGCGCAGATGCTGCGCGGCGCCGGTCTCCTCGATATAGCCCATGCCGCCATGCACCTGCACGCCCAGATAAGCCAGTTCGTTGCCGGTTTCGGTCAACCAGCCCTTGACCACCGGGATCATCAGGTCGACATAAGCCTGGTTGCGCTTGCGCTCGGCCGCGTCGGGATGGCGCGCGGCGGCATCGTGCGCGGCGGCGACGCTGTAGGACAGCGCGCGCATCGCCTCGATCTGCGACTTCATCAGCATCAGCATGCGGCGCACGTCGGGATGCTTGACGATGGCCACCGGGCCGGCGGAACCCTCGATGGCGCGGCCCTGCACGCGCTCCTTGGCGTAGGCCAGGGCCAGTTGGTAGGCGCGTTCGCCGAGCGCCAGGCCTTCCAGGCCGACGGCGAAACGGGCGGCGTTCATCATGATGAACATGTACTTGAGGCCGGCGTTCTCCTGGCCGATCAGCGTGCCGAGTGCCCCGCCATTGTCGCCGAAGGCCATCACGCAAGTCGGGCTGGCGTGGATGCCGAGCTTGTGCTCGATCGACACGCACCAGGCGTCGTTGCGCGCGCCCAGGCTGCCGTCGGGATTCACCAGGAACTTCGGCACGACGAACAGCGAGATGCCCTTGACCCCCTCCGGCGCATCCGGGGTGCGCGCCAGCACCAGGTGCACGGTGTTCTCGGCCATGTCGTGATCGCCGTAGGTGATGAAAATTTTCTGGCCGAATATTTTGTAGCTGCCGTCGTCCTGCGGCACGGCGCGGCTGCGGATGGCGGCCAGGTCGGAGCCGGCCTGCGACTCGGTGAGGTTCATGGTGCCGGTCCACTTGCCGGCGATCATGTTGGGCAGATAGGTCGCCTTCTGCTGCGGCGAGCCGCACAGTTGCAGCGCCTCGATGGCGCCCAGCGTCAGCAGCGGACACAGCGAGAAAGCCATGTTGGAGGCTTTCCACATTTCCTGTACCGCCGCCGCCACCAGCTTGGGCAGCCCCTGGCCACCGAACTCAGGCTCGCAGGAAAGGCCGTTCCAGCCGGCTTCGGCAAACTGCACATAGGCTTCCTTGAAGCCCGCCGGCATGGTCACGGACTTGTCGCGCCACACGGCGCCTTGCTGGTCGCCGATTTGGTTAAGAGGCGCCAGCACGCCGCCGGCGAACTTGGCGGCTTCCTCGAGGATCGCCTCGACCACTTCGGGCGCGGCCTCCTCGTAGCCGGGCAGTTGCGCCACCTGTTCGATGCCGGCCAGCTCGCGCAGCACGAACTGCATGTCTTTCAGGGGTGCGGAATAGTTGCTCACGATTATCTCCTTCAGTCCAGTTCGGCGATGAGTTCCGGCACCGCCTGGAACAGGTCGGCAACCAGCCCGTAATCGGCCACCTGGAAGATCGGCGCATCGGCATCCTTGTTGATGGCGACGATCACCTTGCTGTCCTTCATGCCCGCCAGATGCTGGATGGCGCCGGAGATGCCGATGGCGAAATATAGCTGCGGCGCGACGATCTTGCCGGTCTGGCCGACCTGGTAGTCGTTGGGCACGAAACCGGCGTCCACCGCCGCGCGCGAAGCGCCGAGCGCCGCATTGAGCTTGTCGGCGAGGGGCTCCAGCAACTGATGATATTTCTCGCCGGAACCCAGCCCGCGCCCGCCGGAAACGATCACCTTGGCGGCGCCCAGCTCGGGACGGGCGCTCTTGGTCAGCTCCCGGCCGATCAGCCGGGTCAGGCCCAAATCCGCTGCCGGCGCCACGGCTTCGATGGCGGCGCTGCCACCCTCGCCGGCGGCGGCATCGAAGGCGGTGGTGCGGACGGTGATGACTTTCACCGCATCCGCCGACTTGACCGTGGCCATGGCATTGCCCGCGTAGGTCGGACGAACGAACGTGTCCGGGCCTTCCACGGCGGTGATTTCGGAAATCTGCGCCACATCGAGCAGGGCCGCCACGCGCGGCAGCAGGTTCTTGCCGGCGCCGGTGGCTGGCGCGAGAATGTGGCTGTAACCCGCCGCGTGGGCAAGCACCAGCGCAGCGACGTTCTCCGCGGTTTGCTCGGCATAGTGCGCGGCATCTGCGAGTTTGACCTTGCTCACCCCGGCGATCCGCGCGGCGGCGGCGGCAACCGCGGCACAGCCGCTGCCCGCCACCAGGATGTGAATCTCGCCGCCGATCTTTTGGGCGGCGGCCACGGTGTTGAGCGTCGCCGTCTTGAGGTTGGCGTTGTCGTGTTCGGCAATAACGAGGTTGGACATCAGATCACCTTGGCTTCGTTCTTGAGTTTGGCGACGAGTTCCTTGACATCCGCCACCATCACCCCGGCGCCGCGCTTGGGCGGGTCGGAGACCTTCAGCGTCGTCAGGCGCGGCGTTACATCGACGCCGAGCTCGGATGGCTTGTAGGTATCGAGCTGCTTCTTCTTGGCCTTCATGATATTCGGCAAGGTCGCATAGCGCGGTTCGTTCAAGCGCAAGTCGGTGGTGATGACGGCCGGCAGCTTGAGCTCCAGCGTCTCGGCGCCGCCGTCGATTTCACGCGTCACCGTGGCGGTGCCACCCCCCAAGGGGGCTTCCTTCGTGGCGTTGGCGACCGCCACCTTGGAGGCGAAAGTGGCCTGCGGCCAGCCCATCAGCGCGGCGAACATCTGGCCGGTCTGGTTGGCGTCGTCGTCGATGGCCTGCTTGCCGAAGATGACGAGTTGCGGCTGCTCCTTCGCGGCCACGGCCTGGATCAGCTTGGCTACCGCCAGCGGCTGCAGATCCGCGTCCGATTCGACCAGGATGGCGCGGTCGGCGCCGATGGCCATGGCCGTGCGCAGGGTTTCCTGGCAGGCGACGAGGCCGCAACTGACGGCGATCACTTCGGTGGCAATGCCGGCTTCCCTGAGCCTGACCGCCTCCTCGATGGCGATTTCGTCGAATGGGTTCATCGACATCTTGACGTTGGCCAGATCGACGCCGCTGCCGTCCG
This sequence comes from uncultured Sterolibacterium sp., assembly GCA_964360125.1. GTDB lineage: Bacteria > Pseudomonadota > Gammaproteobacteria > Burkholderiales > Rhodocyclaceae > JACRAR01. Next base: position 86 of record CAYHXK010000343.1, on the reverse strand, counting down.
CCTTGACGCGTACCTTGACGTTGTAATCCACCACACGTTTGACGGGCACCAGAATCTTCAAGTCGGCAGTCCTCACAGGTGAAAAA
>CAYHXK010000342.1:0-3172 GCA_964360125.1 uncultured Sterolibacterium sp. | reverse complement strand
GTGAAATACACGCAAGATCTCAACGGCACTACCGCGAACCCGATAAGGCAGGATATATGCGAACTGCGTGACTACCAGTTCGCGCGTACCGGCAATACGGCCGGGACGCCCCAGGTTTGGATGATCCGCGAGCATTGCCTCACTCGCGCGCAGATGACGCACAAATTCTGCCGCCATCCGGGGGCTATCGTTTGCAATGTATGTGGCTTCCTGGTCAAGGTTCTCCAGCGCGCGGCGTAGCCACTTAACCTCCATGCTTCCTCACGATGGCGGCTACTTCCTCGTCCGACGCGAAGTCACCGGCATCCGCTTCCTTGATCGCCTGCTGAATTTCCCCGACCTGCCATGCTTCCAGGTCGAGGTACTGCCGTAAGGCTTCACCAGCCAAGTAGGACTTGGTGCGGTGCGTGGCATCGGCCAGCCGATCCAACTGATCTCTTACCTCTACCGAAATTCGCAAAGTTAAGGTTGCCGTGTCCATGCTGCATACCTCGTATTAATATGTACACATTGAAATCATAGCATGGATGGTGACCAACGAAAGGCAATCGGGCATGCGCGAAAGGCGCGACTCGGGGAACCTTGGGCTTACGCTGGCAGGCGCCGAACTCATGGGGCTGGCTTGGGCTCTCAATTGGCCTCTGGCGATGCGTTGGTCGGTGGCGGAACGCGGGGTAAGCCCGATGGCCGTTCCGTGAGGACGGCGGGCATTGTGTTACCAGTGAAACCTGAAAGGGCGGTACTCATCGTTGTCGAGATAGGCTTTCCTCAGGCTGTTCGCCTGTAATTCGAGAATGCCGGACGGCGGGTGCATGCCGCCGCGCCAACGCACGTCGCGATGCCATTGCTTATGGAAGGCGTGCGCCAGTTTCTGGCGGCAGGCGGAGCGTATGCGCCCGTCTTTGCCTAACTCCAGCGCGAAGCCCCGGCCGATCATCCCGAGCACCAATCGATCCCCAAAGGGTGCGCGATATTCCTCGATAAGGTCGAACACCAGACTCCCCTGATCGTGCTCCTTGCCGTGTACGATGCCGAAGTACGGATCCAGTCCGGCGCGGATGATCGCTCGCCAAACCTCGCCGTAAAGTATGGTGTAGACGTAGTTGACCGCACTGTTCACCGGGTCTGTCGCGTGGCGCGTATGGCGACCGGGAAACGCCAGTTCGTCAGGGATAAGGAGGGCGAACGACTCCCAATACCTGGCTGCTGCGCGGCCTTCATGCCCCATGGCCGCGTTGCGCGTGGTCGCTCCAGCGGGATCAAGGCTGTCGAGTGTCTCGGCGATACCCCTGATGTCCTCGGCGCACCCAGCCAGCTTGTCGTAGACAACGTCACCCGTGCGTTTGCGATAACGCGCAAAATACTTCAACACGGAAGCCTGGTTCGCCACCTTGGCGGCGAGCATGGCAAAACCGATCTTGAGGATGTCCGGATCGTTCCGGCGGATTACCTGTTGCTGCCTCAGATTGGACCGGGCGTTTTGCACCGGTTGGGCGATGGCTCCAGGTATCCCCACCAGTGGAGTGAAGACGACCGGAACATTTTGTTCGCACAGGCGCATCGTCAAATCGGCCGAAATGGCAATCCCCCTGCCTTCCAGGTAAACCATGGTGAGTTCAGAAATTGCTATGCGAAATATTTCCTGCTTGCGTCGCTTGACGATCAACTCGTCCTTGCTGACGGTGACATAACAACCGCTGGTCATGACATGGAGCCTCCCGTCGATGACCAGGACATGGGGATCGCTGGCTTGATCAGCGGTGGCGCCGTTCGAACCGGGCGAAGTTTCAGCGGGCTGAACGTCGATGACTTGCGCGTTTGTCCCAGGATCGAACCGCTCGGCCGCATATTCTTCCGCCGGCGCGAGCACTCGATGCTGCGGGTATGCACCGGTCAGTGCGGCCGCCTCGGAAACGACGACGGATTGGTGTGCGGAGACACCGGCGTCGGGCAGGAATTTTTCGCGCGACGCCCACGCCAGTTCGATACCTTGATGCTTGGCAAACCGCTGACCGGCCAGCGCCTCGACGCTCGCGTCCATTTCCGCGAGTTGCGCCTCGATATCCCTCGCATCGTCGATCAGGAAGTAATTGCGGAAACCTCGGATCACCGAATTCATGGCTATGATGGCGCGGCATTTCTCCATCGACGATGACTCGGAGGACGCGATGTTTTCAACGTAAGCGCTGACGGTTCGGACGGCAAAGGCCGCCTTGTCCGGCGATATATGTATCTCCGGCAAGCCGACCTGAAAGCTGAGAAAATCAAACCCGTCCGAGACTCGCCCATATTGCGTCTTCGCCGGTTTGAGCGCGAGACGCAGAACGCCTTGCAGAAACTCGCCCATCTGGCGGAGCGCCGCCTGGGCTTCCGCTTCGCTGTTGCAGAGGATGACGTAATCGTCGGCGTAGCGGACGAAGGTGGTCCCGGTTTGTTCGAATTCCTTGTCCAGCGTGTCGAGATAGATGTTGGCGAACAGCGGGGAAATCGCCTCACCTTGCGGCACCCCCAATTCGGACGGGATGATGTCCATGAAGTCGATGACATCCGCCGCCAGCCAATGTTGAATCAGTTGCATCAAGTCACGGTCACCGATGACGTCGCCCAGCAGCCTCAGGAGGATGTCGTGATCGATACTGTCGAAACATTTGCGGATGTCGGCGGTAACCACCCATTGCTTGCCCGAGCGGATTTCGGCGCGCACCACGGCGAGTGCGTGATGCGCATTGCGGCCGGGCCGATAGGCGAAGCTTGAGGGACTGAAGCGGGGCTCGAACAAAGGTTCGATGAGATGCAGGCAAGCCGCCTGAACCACGCGGTCACGCACGCAGGCGATGCTGAGCACCCGAACGTCGCCGTCCGCTTTGGGGATACGCGCGGTTCGTAGCGGACGGCAGCGATAGCGGCCTTCGGCGAGTTCGGCGACGAGGCGGGCGAGTTCGACATCGAGCATACCGCCGAACTGTTCGATGGTGATGCGATCAAACCCATGCGACAGGCGGTTATGCGATTTGACGCGAAGCCACCCGGCAAAAAGTGCTTCCTTGGTGCAGAGTTGGCGGAACAGGTCGGCGTTCTGCGGCGCGCGCGAATCGTTGTTCTCCACCGCCGTCGAGAACTGCTTGACCGGCGTTACGCGCAGGAGTTTCTGCGCCAGCCGACGAAAATTCCG
>CAYHXK010000341.1:0-3174 GCA_964360125.1 uncultured Sterolibacterium sp. | reverse complement strand
TCGTTCCAGTTGATCGAGCCGTCATTGTGCTTGGGCATGGCGGATTTCGTAATTCGCGAAAGCGCGTAAGGGGTTCCCTTATTGTCCTCGAAACATCCGCTCCGCGTAAGGTTTATGGCTTGTTCGCCATGCATGGCCGATAGCGGCTGCCCTTACGTGCAGTCCCGAATTTTCAACCGTCGCGGCAATGCCTACTATGCCCGTACTCGACCCGTCACAGTTTCCCGCGCATACGTATGACATCTCTTGCACCGACCCCTCCCGAGCTTGTTGCGGCCGTCATCTTCGCCATCGCGGTGGTGCACACGTTCTCGACCAAGTTCTTCGCCCATCTCGCCCACCTCCAGCCCAGGCATGCGGGCCTCTGGCACCTGCTCGGCGAAGTGGAGGTGGTGTTCGGTTTCTGGGCCTTTGTTCTCATCGCCGCCCTTTTCGCTTTGTCGGGCACGGATGCCGCGGTGAGTTATCTCGACGACCGCAATTTCACCGAGCCGATGTTCGTTTTTGTCATCATGGTGATCGCGGCAAGTCGGCCCATCCTGCAGGCGGTTTTTGCGCTGGTGCGCGCCACGGCACGACTCATGCCGTTTCCGAGGGCGCAGGCGGTCTATTTTCTCTGCCTGTTCGCCGTCCCGCTGCTGGGTTCGTTCATCACCGAGCCTGCGGCGATGACGCTCGCCGCGATCCTCCTGCGGGATGCGTATTTTTCTAACCGCCTCAGCACCCGGCTGCAGTATTCGACGCTTGGTGTCTTGTTCGTCAACATTTCCATCGGCGGAACCCTCACGAATTTTGCGGCGCCGCCGGTTCTCATGGTGGCGGCCAAATGGCAATGGGATACCGCCTACATGATCGCGCACTTCGGCTGGAAGTCGGCTGTCGCAGTGCTCGTCAATGCCGCCATCGCCACCTGGCTCTTCCGCCGCGAACTCTCGGCCAAGGCGCGGGTGGAGATCAAGGGCGGTTCCGTTGTGACTGTTCCGCCGGCAGTTACCGTCGTGCACCTGCTGTTCCTGGTCGGCGTCGTCGTCTTTGCCCACCACCCGGTGGTGTTCATGGGGCTGTTCCTGTTCTTCCTGGGATTTACCGAGGCATACAAGCGCCATCAGGATCGGCTGCTCTTGCGTGAAGGCCTGCTGGTCGCTTTCTTTCTGGCTGGCTTGGTCACGTTGGGGGGGCTGCAGAAATGGTGGCTCCAGCCGACGCTGTCGGGCGTGGACAGCACGGTGCTTTATTTCGTCGCCACCGCGCTCACGGCGATTACCGACAACGCGGCCTTGACCTACCTTGGCTCGCTGGTGGAGGGGCTGACGCCGGAGTTCAAGTATGCCCTGGTCGCCGGAGCAGTCACAGGCGGCGGCTTGACCGTCATCGCCAATGCGCCGAACCCGACCGGCTTCTCAATCCTCAAGGGCTATTTCCGCGACCAAGCGATCAGCCCGCTCGGTCTGTTCCTGGCCGCCGTGCCCCCGACCTGTGTGGCCATCTTCGCCTTTCAAGGGCTATGAGAACGGACTGGACCCCCATGGGCGGCAAGGATCTGCAAAGGATCGCGCTTCTCTGTGCCTATCCGGCGCTACGGCAACTGCCGCGCGCGGAATGGGACGAGGCGCTGAAACAGGCGCGGGAGACGAACTTCGACATGAGCGAGTGGATCGGGGTGTTGGCCGGCATCGCGTTCGTGACCTATCTGCTGCGCTTCGACGCGGACCAGGCGGCGGCGCTCTCACTGCCCGTCCGGTATTTCATCCAGTTTCTTGCCGCCGTGCCGCTTCTTGCCCTGGTCGTCGGTCCGTTCTATCTGCGCCGCACCCGGCGTGGCCTGGATCAAGAAATCGAACACCGGCACGGCCCCGGGCCATCAGATCCATCCGATCCGCAAAGGTGACTTGACCATGAATGCGCCTGAAGACAACCGCGCTTCGCATGCTGAGGCATCCGGACTGGCTCGCGCGCGGCATCCACGAACGGTGGCCCTCATGAGCACATCCGACCATAGCGAAACCAATGCCAAAGTCCTGCGCATCCTGGTGCCGATCAACGCCAACGACGATTCCCGCTGGGGCGTCCGATACGCCTTGCGTCGGCACCGCGAGGGCAAGCAGGTCGAGGTGATCCTGCTCAACATCGGCGAGCCGATCACCCAATGGCAAGTGCTGCGTTTCCGCACGCAGCAGGAAATCGCCCAGTTCCAGTCGGAGAGGGCGCAAGCATTCATCGAGGAGGCAGTCAGGCCGCTGGCGGCTGCGAGCATTCCCTGTCGCGGCTTCTTCAAGCAGGGAGATGTGGTGTTCTCAATCCTGGATACCGCCGAAGAATTGGATTGCGACGAGATCGCCATGCCGGTGCCCAAGAAAGGTTTTATGAGTCATTTCTCCTGCGACATCGTCCACGCAGTCAAGCGTCGGCAACGCGACGTCCCCGTCATTGCCGTGAGCAGCGACGGTATGCCACTTTGATATCGCCGAAACTGAAGGAAGGCCGATACTGCTTCCAACCGGCTGACGGAACCATCGTCGAGTTCAAGGAACAGCCCCAGGATGGTTGTTTCGTCGGACCGCTTGTGGACTTGTCCCTCGTTGGCCGCAGGCGTATCTTCGACAACGGAGGGAACGGATTTTCGGATGCTGTTCCAGAACCATAATTCGATTGCAACGAGGAGGAGGAGTAGACTTCAGGCGGCCTGGTGCCGCCTGCTTTTTTTCTGACTCGCGACGTCCCATATCTTGAGGTCAACTTGCCTGGAAGAGTAATCGCATGAGGCTGTCTTTACGTTTCGTTTTGCCCCTGATGCTGGTTCTGGCAGGCATCGCTTACGCCGTCGCGCCGCTGGTCGATCGGTTGACCCTGAGCTGGTTCGTGCGCGATCTCGACATGCGCTCGGCGTTGATCTTCAACACCATCCAGGAACCGCTGCAGGAACAGTTGGAGGCCGGCAAAAAGGCCAAGATCAGAGAATTCTTCAACCGCATCACCCAGGACGAGCGGCTGTTTGCCGTCGGCTACTGCGCTTCGCCGACCAGCACGGCATTGACCAGCCGCCCGCTTCCGCCTGAAATCCGCTGTGCCGGACTCGATCGCTGGGAGGGACCCCGCGATCACCTGTTGCCGAGCACCCATGGACCCTTGCACGTGACGGTGCAGCCGATGCCCATCGAGGCGGCGCCGGCCGGC
>CAYHXK010000340.1:0-3218 GCA_964360125.1 uncultured Sterolibacterium sp. | reverse complement strand
ATCGGGGCGGGCGCGGGGATCGTTTCGGGCGCTTATCCGAATTTCACCGCGGCCCGCATCATGACGACGGCGGACGTCCAAGGTACGGTCGCGTTTACCATCGGCGTGAGCGACATGCCCGGCAACGCGGCCACGCCGAGGACCGCCATCACCAGCGGTTCGAATGTGACTTTCATGAAGCCCCCGACAGCCACCACCAATGCCGCCAGCGGCATAACCTCCGCGGTGGCGACGCTGAATGGCACGGTCAGCAGCAACGGCACTGCCACAACCTCCATTAGCTTCGAATATGGGCTGACCACAGCCTATGGCGAGTCGATTGCCGCGACGCCAAGCTCCCTTCTCGCCGGCGACGCCAACATCCCGGTTTCAGCCGACCTGATCGGCCTGAATTGCAACACCCCATTTCACTACCGGGTGGTGGCCACCAACACCGGCGGAACCACCTATGGTCTCGACGGCACCTTCACTACGGGAGCATGCTCCGCGGCATATCCCGCTACTGCCTGCGCCGCAACGCGCTTCAACGGCGACCTGAGCTGCACTTTCTCCGACGTTAGGGTCACCAACATAGCCTCCGCATCGGGCAACCCCTACTGCGTGAGCGGTACATCGATCACACGGGACCTCGATCTTACGGTCAATTTTTCCACGTCTGCCCGCTATGACGTGGGTCTGTTCGTCGCCAACGACGGTAAATCGCCGAAATTTCTACCGGTGAACGGCGGGGCGGGGAGTTGTTCCGTGGACATACTGCCGACCACTGATCCTTTCCTAAACTTGGACGGAGGCGCCACGGGCGACACCTGCGGCGACGGCAGCAGCTCGATCAATGGAGGCACCGGCAGCGGCGGCAAGCGCATGAGCGGCGTCACCCTGTCCTGCATTACGAGCCCCAACAGTGGCGGCAATTTATTCGCTCCCTTCGTCGTCAGCTGGGACAACCAAAGAAGCCCGCTCGGCAATCTATGCACCTCCAATCTTTATCCGGTACCCAACACAGCGGCAAGATGCAGCGCCGCTCTGAACACCATGGCCGTCAATGTCGTGGTTCTGCCGGCCATCACCAAGACCAACGGCACCACCACCCTCAATCCCGGCGCCAACACTACCTATACTGTTGTCATCACCAATAACTCGGGTGGCCCCTTACAAGACGCGGTCTTCACCGACCTTGCCGTGGCAAATCTGACGGTCAATAGCGTCTCCTGCGCCGCCGCCGGTGGAGCAGCCTGTCCGGCCACCTCGGTAGCCGCCATGCAGGGCGCGGGCATCACTATTTCCTCCGCCAACCTACCCAATAGCGGCAGCCTGAGCTTCACCATCGCGGCGACCCTGTCGGGCGGCGCCACCGTGGGCAGCCATCTGATCAACACCGCCACTGTCGCCATCGGCGTCTATATCAACTCGGCCAGTGACGACGACCTCATCGTGGTCACACCCTCGGCGGCGAAGTCCTTCGCCCCGAGCACGATTTCCGAGGGCGCCGCCTCGGTGCTCACCATCATCCTGACCAATCCCACCGCTTCCGCCGTCACCGGCGTAGCCTTCACGGATACCTATCCGTCCGGCCTGGTCAATACCGCCAGCGCGAATGGAGCCACCACCTGCGGCGGCACGGTCACGGCGGCCAACAATGGCAACTCGGTGTGGTTAAGCGGGGGAACGATTCCGGCGAATGGCAGTTGCACGGTGACGGTCAATGTCACCGCCGCGCTCGCCGGCAGCTACCTCAACAGCACCGGGCCTATCGCGGCCAGTAGCGGCGCCATTCCGGCGGTTTCAGCGACGCTGACGGTCAACCTCGCGGTATTCGGCGCCTTCAATGCCTGCGATGCTGCCACTGCCCCCAACGCCACCTGCACGAATATCACTACCTCCACCAACAGCCGCATCTCGACCCGGTTGGCCGGTACGGCCTTCAGCCTGGATCTTGTCGCATTGAGTACCGGCGGCAGCCGGAACACCAGTTACAACAACACGGTCCTCGTCGAACTGCTCGACGCCAGCAACAACAGCGGGGCACTCGATAGCTACAACTGTCGCAGCACCTGGACGACCGTCATATGGACATCGAGCCCCACCAATCCGGCATTTGCTCCCTCCAATAACGGCATTATCAACGTGACTTTCCCGGCGGTGCCCAATGCTTACCGCGACGTGCGGGTGCGCGTGACGAATGTCGGCGGGCCCATCAAGAAAGGTTGCTCGACCGATCGTTTCGCGATCCGGCCTGCGGCCGTGACCCTGCTGACCACCGCCAACGCCAGTGTGACTCCGCCATCGGCCTCGAATACGCCGGCCATCGCAGCCGGCGCGGCTTTCACGCTCTATGCCACGACCGCCACCGGCGCCAACTACACCGGGACGCTGAAGCTGGATACCGACAAGCTCACGGCGCAGATCACCAGCCAGGACACAAGCCAGCAGAACGGCGGGACGGTGGGAGCGCTCACCACGGGTACGTGCACCCCTGTCAATTGCATCCCGACATTGACGGCAAACCCGAGTCCGCCCAGCAATAACGCCGGTTATTCGGAGGTGGGGTATCTCTACCTGGGTGCCGGCGCTTTCCGGGACCCGGACGACGACCGCTACACCAAAGAAGACGCGTCGGGTGACTGCATTTCCGACACCACCCAGTACACAAATCCTCTCGCTCCTCTCGTTCCGGACTATCTCTCGGATGTTCTTCTGGCCAATGGAAAATACGGCTGCTCCGTGGGAAATAAAACCCAGGTCTCATTGGGCCGTTTCATTCCGCACCACTTCGCGGTCACGCCAGGCAGCGTTGGACCGGGATGCGGCGCCTTCACCTACTTCGGCCAGGACGGCTTCACGACCACGTTTACGCTCACCGCGCAGAACGCAGGCAACAACATCACGACCAACTACGCCGGCGTATGGGCCAAACTCGTCCCGACAAGCTGGCCGAGTTACGGCTTTACCGCTGCCCCGCTGCCCGCCGGTTCGTCGCTTGACGCCAGCGCCACGGCGCCCACCGGCGCCTGGAGTAGCGGCAGCGCGGAGGTTGTCGCCAAGCACCAGATCACTCGGCCGGCCAACCCAGCGGCTCCGACCACGGCGACCGTGAGCGCCTTGCCGGTCGACCCGGATGGCGTGACGATGGCAGCGGCCGCGTCGCTTGGCTCATCGGCACAGCCCTTCGGCATCCTCAAGCTCGACAACGCCTATGGTTCGGAGTTGCTCAACATTCT
>CAYHXK010000339.1:0-3218 GCA_964360125.1 uncultured Sterolibacterium sp. | reverse complement strand
TTCAGCCAGGCTCAGGCGATGTTCTTTGATGTGTGAGGCGGGTGCGGCAGTTGCCATGTTGGAGTCCGGAACTGGTTTTCCACTGCACTATAGCCGACTACCCGTCGGATTGCAGCAGCATGCTGCCTCAGATCAGGAACGTGCCGTGGCGCGGGTGAAAAAGTCGCGCAGCGAATGACTAGATCGTCAACGCCGCCCGCCATGCCGCCAGCTTGTCCTCGAATGCCAGGGTATACGCAGGACTGGTGGAAGGCGCCACGCACGTGGCATAGCCGAGCCGACTCAACGCCTTGGCGAATCTGGCCGCCGTCTTGCCGTTGAAACACACCCGGCTCAAGGACGGGGCGAGTTTCCTTAATTTCCGGAAGTCGTTGGCCCGGACGCTGCGAATCGCGCTATCCAGGCTGCCCTCCCGCTCGCAACTGGCATACACATCCCACACGGCGATGCCGGCGTGGTACAGCGCCGCCTGCTTGGCGGCGTAGTCCATTCCGGTCAGGGGCTGCTCCAGCAGCGCCGCCAGCAGGCGCCAAAACTGGTTCTGCCGATGGCCGTAATACTGCCGTGCCGCCAGCGAAGCCGCGGACGGAAAGCTGCCGAGGATCAGGATGCGGGCCTGCGCGTCGACGATCGGCGGCAGGCCGCGCAGCAAGTCACTCACCGCTCACCACATACATCTCATTCCATTTCCAAATCAAGTGTGACGCGAAGACAAGCCGAAGGCAGTGTAATTGACACGACAAGGCGAAGTCGACGCCCCGAAGGAAGTCCCTTGAGGGACAAAGTCACGGTTGATTTTGAAATGGAATCACGCGGCGGAAGCACCGCCCATCTCCAACATCAACTGGTTGATGCGGCGCACGAAGCTGGCCGGATCGTCGAGCTGGCCGCCCTCGGCCAGCATGGACTGGTCGAACAGCACCGCCGTCCAGTCGTCGAAGCGCTTTTCCTCGTACTTGAGCCGCAACACCACCGGGTGTTTCGGATTGATCTCCAGAATCGGCTTGGATGCCGGCGCCTGCTGGCCGGCGGCCTTGAGCAGCCGCGCCAGGTTGCCGCCGATGTCGTGCTCGTCGGCGACCAGGCAGGCCGGGCTCTCGGTGAGGCGGTGGGTGACGCGTACCTCCTTGACGCGCTCGCCGAGCGACTTGGCGATTTTGTCCGTGAGTTCCTTGAACTCGCCGGCTTCCTGCGCCTGCTCCTGCTTTTCGGCCGCATCCTCAAGCGTGCCGAGATCGAGACCGCCCTTGGCCACCGAGGCCAGCGCCTTGCCGTTGAATTCGCTCAGGTTGCCGATTACCCATTCATCCACTCGATCCGAGAGCAGCAGCACTTCGATGCCTTTCTTGCGGAAGATTTCCAGATGCGGGCTGTTCTTCGCCGCGTTGAAACTGTCGGCGGTAACAAAATAAATTTTGTCCTGGCCTTCCTTCATGCGGGCCAGGTAATCGGCCAGCGACACGCTCTCCTCGGCGGTGTCGGCCTGGGTCGAGGCGAAGCGCAGCAACGCGGCGATCTTCTCCTTGTTGGCATGGTCCTCGCCGATCCCCTCTTTCAACACCCGGCCGAATTCGCCCCAGAACTTGGCGTAATTCTCCTGCTGGTTTTCGGCAATATCTTCAAGCAGACTCAGCACTTTCTTGGTGCAACCGGCCCGGATCGCCTCGATGTCCTTGCTCTCCTGCAGGATCTCGCGCGAAACATTCAGCGGCAGGTCGTTGCTGTCGACGACACCGCGCACGAAGCGCAGATAGTGCGGCATCAGTTGTTCGGCATCGTCCATGATGAAGACGCGCCGCACGTAGAGCTTGATGCCGTGGCGGGCGTTGCGATCCCACAGGTCGAACGGCGCGTGTGCCGGAACATACAGCAGTTGGGTGTATTCGCTGCGGCCCTCGACGCGGGCATGGCTCCAGGCCAGCGGATCCTCGTAATCATGGCCGACGTGCTTGTAGAACTCGCGGTATTCCTCGTCGCTGATCTCGCTTTTGGCGCGCGCCCACAAAGCGCTGGCCTGGTTCACCGTTTCGTCTTCGGCGGTTATTTTCTGCGCCTTGGCTGCCGCATCCCACTCCTCTTTCTTCATGACAATGGGCTGGAGGATGTGGTCTGAATACTTGCGGACGATGGCACGCAGCTTGTAACCGGCCAGCAGGTCGTTTTCGCCCTCGCGCAAATGCAGGAGGATGCGGGTGCCGCGCGCCGGCTGGTCGATCATTTCGACGGTGTACATGCCGCCTTCGCCGCCGCTCATGTCGCACTCCCAGCGCACGCCCTGGCCCGGCTGCTCGCCGGCGCGGCGCGTCTCCACGGTCACCTTGTCGGCGACGATGAAGGAGGAATAGAAACCGACCCCGAACTGTCCGATCAGGTGGGCATCCTTCTGCTGGTCGCCGGAGAGGCGCGAGAAAAACTCGCGGGTGCCCGACTTGGCGATAGTGCCCAGATTCTGGATGACCTCGTCGCGGCTCATGCCGATACCGTTATCGGCGATGCTGACGGTACGCGTCGCCGCGTCGTAGCCGCCGCGAATTTTCAGTTCCGCCTCGCCCGCGCCCGCATACCATGCCGGGTTATGCCGCGCCGCGAAACGCAACTTGTCGCAGGCATCCGAGGCGTTGGAAATCAACTCGCGCAGGAATATCTCGCGATTGCTGTAAAGCGAGTGGATCATCAGCTGCAATAGCTGTTTCACTTCGGCCTGAAAGCCTAGGGTTTCGCGCGTGGCTGTCGCGTCTGCCGCATGTTCTGACATCGTAAACTCCTGAGAAAAAACTAATTGAGAGTATGGGGGTTGATGCTGAAAATTCAAGACTGGCCGCGTTACTTGATCGGCGCGCAAGCTGGAAGCCGGGTTCGGTGCTGCCCCGGGTAGCCTGGATAGACTCTCATGAGCACGTTTTCAAGCATAGCGGATGGCGATGATCTCGATCTCGCGGATCCCGGCCGGACTCTGGAAACGCACCAGATCGCCTGCCCGCGCCTTCATCAAGGCGCGCGCCAGCGGCGAAATCCAGCTGATGCGGCCGGTCGTGGCATCGGCCTCGTCAACGCCGACGATCTGGTAACTGGCTTCGGCGCCATCGGCATCGGCGATGCTTACCGTCGCGCCGAAAAACACCTGGTCGAGGTTTTCCTGGCGTCCCGGCTCGACCACCACCGCGCTTTCCAGTCGCTTCGACAAATAGCGGATGCGCCGGTCGATCTCGCGCAGGCGC
>CAYHXK010000338.1:0-3263 GCA_964360125.1 uncultured Sterolibacterium sp. | reverse complement strand
ACACATCGGTGGTGACCAGATCGGCGCCGTGCGCGGCTTCCATGGGATCGGCAAATTCCTCGTAGTGGTCGGTGCCGTAAAGTCCGGCGCGCTCAGGCTCGACTTCATAGCCGGGCGGAGTGGATACATGCACATTGAAATCGAAAACTTCTGCAGCCTGCAGCCAAGTGTTGCAGACATTGTTCGAGTCGCCAATCCAGGCTACGGTCTTACCGGTGATGGAACCGCGCTGCTCGATAAATGTATATATATCGGCAAGAATCTGACAAGGATGGTATTCGTTCGTCAGACCGTTAATCACCGGTACGCGCGAGTTGGCGGCAAAACGCTGGATGATCTCCTGCTCAAAGGTTCGGATCATGACGATATCGCTCATGCGCGAGATCACCTGAGCCGCATCCTCTACCGGCTCGCCTCGTCCCAGCTGGGAGTCCCGTGTATTCAGATAGATCGCCGAACCGCCCAGTTGCTGCATTCCGGCCTCGAAACTCAAGCGGGTACGCGTGCTGGCCTTTTCGAAAATCATCACCAGAGTGCGATCGGTAAGCGGCCAGTATTGCTGGTAGGACTTGAATTGTTTTTTGATCTGGCGGGTGCGCTCGAACACGTAGTCAAGCTCTTCGCGCTTGAAGTCGTTGAACTGAAGAAAATGTCTGGGCGCAGCCATGCTAGTTCCCCAGAAACTTTCTGATCAGTCGGGAAAGCGTGGTCACCAACTCCTGCGCTTCTGCCTCGCTGAAAATCAAAGGAGGCAACAACCGTATCACTTTGTCGGCAGTAACATTGATGAGCAGACCGGCATCCAGCGCCAGTTGGACCAGCTCACCGCAATCGCGATCGAGCTCGATGCCGATCATCAGACCGTCGCCGCGTATCTCGGTGACCGCGGTAACATCGGCGAGCGCCTCGCGCAGGCCGTCGCGTATCGTTTGACCGAGCGCCTGGGCATGCAACATCAGGCCGTCCTGCTCGATCACGTCCAACGTGGTCAGCGCAGCAATACAGGCAAAAGGGTTGCCGCCGAAAGTCGAACCATGACTGCCCAGCTTGAATACGCCGGCGGCCTTGCCGGCGGACAGACAGGCGCCGATCGGTATGCCCGAGCCGAGTCCTTTAGCCAGCGTCATCACATCCGGCAACACGCCGGCATGTTGGTGAGCAAACCAGCGGCCGGTACGGCCGATGCCGCACTGCACCTCGTCCACCATGTACAGCCAGCCCCTGGCATCGCAAATACGTCGCAGCCCCTGCATATATTCGTCATGCGCCAGGCGGATGCCGCCCTCGCCCTGTATCGGTTCGAACAACACCGCCACCACATTCGCATTATTCTGGGCGACCGCCTCGACCGCGGCAAGATCGTCGAAAGGCACGCGCACGAAACCCGCCACCAGCGGCTCGAAACCAGCCTGCACCTTGCGGTTGCCGGTAGCCGAGAGCGTTGCCAGGGTACGGCCGTGGAAGGCTTTTTCCATGACGATGATGGCCGGCTGGTCTATGCCTTTGTTGTGGCCATGGAGACGCGCCAGCTTGATCGCCGCCTCATTGGCTTCGCAGCCGGAATTGCAGAAGAATGCCTCGTCCATGCCCGAAATTTGGGTAAGTTTGTCGGCCAGCCGCTCCTGCTCACGGATCTGATACAGATTCGAAGTATGAATCAAACGCCCGGCCTGCAAAGCCAAAGCCTCGACCAGCCGGGGATGGGCATGACCCAGGGTATTCACGGCAATCCCGGCGAGCGCATCGAGATAGCGGCGACCCTGTTCATCGTAAACCGATGCGCCCCGTCCATGAGTAAAGGCGATCGGCAGCCGGGCAAATACGTTCATCAAATGCGGCATGGCAACCCCGCGAAACTATCATTCCAAATGGTCACGGCGGCTCTCGCCGCCGTGGTTTTGCAAGAATCCAGAATCTTATCTTGCGAAAAGTCGCATCTTATGTGAAAAATAGGGGTCTGTATAGAGAGAAGACTATGGCTCGAATAGCAGTATTCAATCAAAAAGGCGGTGTCGGCAAGACTACCACGGCACTGAATCTTGCCGCTGCGCTGGCGCGCAGGGCGCGGTCTGCGCTACTTGTCGACCTCGATCCGCAGGCGCACCTTACTGCCATTCATGGAAAAGCCCTCGGTGAAGTATCTGCCAGCATGTTCGCTTTTTATCGGGACAACACGCCACTCTCCACGCTGGCCATCGATTGGCCTAATGTAGGCCAGTTGATTCCGGCACATGCAGAACTCATCAAGGTTGACTCGGTATTCGGCAAGGGCCCTAACATTCTTACTCGATTGCACCAGGGCTTGAACAGTTTCGGGACCAACGAGCACGATGTCATCATCGATTGCTGTCCCTTTCTCGGCGTGCTTTCGTTAAATGCCATTTTTGCCGCCGACCAGTTGCTGATCCCGATCTCCTCGGATTTTCTTTCGCTGCGCGGAGCTTTGCAGATCGAGCGCACCCTGACGGCGCTGGAACCGGTACTCAAGCGTCGCGTCGGTCGGCGTTACCTGCTGACGCGTTTCGAACGACGTCGCAACATGAGTTTCGAGGTATTGAAGCGCCTGCAAGCACGCTTTGGGGATGAAGTGTGCGAGACGATGATTTCCGAGAATGTATCGGTAGCAGAATCACCGGCAGTAAATCAGGACATTTTCAGCCACTCGGCGACCAGTCGCGGCGCCCAGGATTACGCCATGTTGCTTGATGAACTCACTGCAAAAGGGTTTTTCTAGCAGGGGCTGGACCTAATAATATTCGACATTGAGTCCACGTTGACGAGTATCAGGCCATCGGGCATTAACGAGTGATGATGCTCAGCACATCCTCAAGGCTCGCTGGTGGCGATCGCACATTGCCACGCTGGCAGACGCAGTCGAGAATCTCACAATCACGATAAATCTGGCGCAGTTTGCGCTGCGCATCGCTTTCGTCGTGACCATGGATCATCAGGTTGTCAACCACCAAGCCAATGCGTGTGCGAATACGGAAAGAAAACTTGGTCAAGACTGGTGGGAGCATGAATACTCCTTTAACGTCAATAGTATTTGGCTAGTATATGGAGTGAGTTGTATAAAATCAAGCTACCATCATATTTTTAATGCTTTTTATCCAAAATATCACGCTCGAGTGCGGTATTACAAGGGATTTCTCACGGAGAGCCAAGGCAGACACAGGGGCTTATACTGGTTGAAAGATTCGATGACTACCATCTTTAAGATGAATTTACCTCGTAACCCATTCAGCTACGGCACTTAGAGTGCG
>CAYHXK010000337.1:0-3301 GCA_964360125.1 uncultured Sterolibacterium sp. | reverse complement strand
AGCCGTGACGCAACCACAGGCCGACCGACCTGGCCTCGGGATACATGTTGGACAACGCCACCCCGGCCGAAGAACCGAACCAGATCATCGAGCCGCCGAAGCCCACCGCATACGCCAGGAAACCCCAGTCGTAACCGCCTTGTTTCAGCGCCAGCGCGGTCAGCGGAATATTGTCGAACACGGCGGAGACAAAGCCCAGGCCGAACGCCGTCATGGCCGAGGCAACGGGCAGCTTCTCCACCGGCATCATCGAGGCGCACAGCACCAGCGATAGCAGGAACACCGAACCCTTGAAGGTTTCCGGCAACACCTCCCAGTCGTGACGCCGCACCGGCATGGTCAGCAGGATCGCCACCCACACGGCGACGCCGATGAAGGGGAAGCGGTCGGCCTCGGCCGGATACTGGAAGTTGATGAACACGTTGGTGGCGATGGCAAACACCAGGATCAGGCCGACGATGAAAATCCGCCGCCAGTCGATCTGAGTCTGCTGATGCGCATTCTTGATGATCGGCGAATAGGCATGCTGCAACTTGGCTGCCGGGATACCGAAGATCACCAGCGCCGTTACCGCGCCCAGGGTGGCCTCCGCCACCTGCAAAGGCGAGACGCCGGCGATCCACATCATGGTGGTGGTGGTGTCGCCCACCACCGAGCCGGAACCGCCGGCATTCGAGGCGGCGACGATGGCCGCCAGATAACCGATATGCACCTTGGCGCGGAACAACTGGTGCGCCATGGCGCCGCCGATCAGCGCGGCGGCGATGTTGTCGAGAAAGGCGGACAGCACGAACACCATCGCCAGCATCACGAAGCCGCCTTTCCAGTCGTCCGGCAGGTACTTCGGCAACACCACCGGCACATGGCTTTTCTCGAAATGCCGCGACAGAAGTGCGAAACCCATCAGCAGGCACAGCAGGTTGGAGAGGATCACCCACTCATGATCGAGATGCGCGGCGAAGCCGGAGAAGCCCGGCCCGGTCTTGAAGCCGGCAACGAAGATCTTGTAGAGGGAAATCGACAGCGCGCCGCCCAGGCCGACGTACAGTGTGACATTGTGAAACAGGGCGACGCCGAGCAGCGTGGCGCCGAAGAGGATGAATTCTATTGGGATGCCGGCGATTTCCGGCGCATCGACCGCCACCGCCGCAACCGCATCGGCGGCGCTGGCGGCCAGCGGGAGCGTCAGCAGCAGCAGCGCACCCAGCCCGGCCAAAAGACGCCGCACGCCGCAGGATTGCGCGATAAACATGACTGCTCCCCGAAAGTTGACAAACGGATTCTACCTCAGGGGCAGCAACCGCTTGCGGACGACCTCCCCTGCACCTTCGCCTGCAGCAAGGAGCAGATTCGTTCCCGATTCAAGTTACAATTCACGCACCGAATTTTTTAAAAAGGAAACCCCATGTCACGCATGGTTAATTGCATCAAGCTGGGCCGCGAGGCCGAGGCTCTGGATTTCCCGCCGGTGCCCGGCGAACTCGGCAAGCGTCTGTATGAGAATGTATCCAAGGAAGCCTGGCAGCAGTGGATCAAGCTGCAGACCATGCTGATCAACGAGAACCGCCTCAGCCTGGCCGACGCCAAGGCCCGCGCCTATCTTGCGGAACAGTTGCAGAAACATTTCTTCGGCGAAGGCGCCGACAGCGTCTCCGGTTTCGTGCCGCCGGCCAAATAGCCGCGCTGCGAAAGTCCCTCCCTAGCCGGCCACTTCCTTCTCGATGGCTTCCAGGCCGATGTGGCGCACGTCGCGTCCCTTGGCCATATATACGACGTATTCTGAAATATTCTTGGAATGATCGCCGATGCGCTCGATCGACTTGGCGATAAACAGGAAATCCAGCGAGCGCGTGATGGTGCGGGGGTCTTCCATCATGAAGGTAATCAACTGGCGCATGATGCTCTTGAACTCGGCATCGACCTCCCGGTCCTGACGCACCACCTGGGCGGCCGCGGTCAGGTCGAGACGGGCGAAGGCGTCGAGCGCCTTGCGCAGCATGTCGACGGCGAGGCCGGCGACATGCCGCAACTCGATCCGCGGCACGAAGTGGGTATCCGCGGAGTGAACCGCCCTGGCCATTTTGGCGATTTTCTTCGCCTCGTCGCCGATGCGCTCCAGGTCGGTGATGGTTTTCACCACCATCATCACCATCCGCAAATCGACCGCCGTCGGCTGGCGCCGGGCGATGACGTTGGTGCAGGCCTCGTCCAGTTCCACCTCGTGGCGGTTGACGCGATCGTCGTTCTCGATGGTCTGTTCGATCAACGTCATGTCGCCTTCGGCGAGGCCTTCCATGGCCTTGACGATCTGCTGCTCGACCAGGCCACCCATCTGCAACACCCTGGTGCGGATGTTTTCCAGGTCGGTGTCGAACTGCTTGACGATGTGCTCATTCATGGTGCGGCTCCTTGTACCCCAGAATCATACGCGGGCACTAGCCTGCGAATTCTGCCGAGTGATTCTATCAGGGCTGTATGACAAAATTGTTGCAGCGGGATTGCTGCGGCTGCTTAAGTCGACGGGCGGGTGTATGTCTTGACCCCCTCAACGCTCGCCAGCAGCAGCACATCCGCGCCGCGCCTGGCGAACAGGCCGTTGCTGACAATGCCGGTGACATGATCGAGCCGGCTCTCCAATGCCACCGGGTCGGCAATCGCCAGACCATGCACATCGAGTATCAGGTTGCCGTTGTCGGTGATGAAACCCTCGCGCAGACGGGGCTGGCCGCCGAGTTTCAGCAGTTCGCGCGCCACCTGGGCGCGTGCCATGGGAATGACTTCCAGCGGCAACGGAAACTTGCCCAGCGTCGGCACCCGCTTGCTCATATCGCAGACGCAGACGAAGATATCGGCCACCGCGGCGACGATCTTCTCGCGCGTCAGCGCCCCGCCGCCACCCTTGATCATGGACAGGCCGTGGTCGATCTCGTCGGCGCCATCGACATAGACCGGCAGCGCGGCGACATCGTTGAGGTCGAGCACGCGGATGCCATGGCCTTCGAGACGCTTTTTCGTGGCTTCCGAGCTGGCCACGGCGCCATCCAGGCGGTGCTTGATCGCCGCCAGTTCGTCGATGAAGAAGTTCGCCGTCGAGCCGGTGCCGACGCCGATAATGGCGCCGGACGGCACCTTGGCCTCCACATAGTCGCGCGCCGCGCGCGCCACGGCTTGCTTGAGTTGGTCCTGGTTCATGATTTTCTTCTGCAATGGGAAGCTTGATTTTACCCCGTACCGGGTGGTCGGTGGTTCCGCCGACAGAGCCATCCGAGACCTTGGCTAAGTTAGCCAAGCCAGCTAGAAT
>CAYHXK010000336.1:0-3340 GCA_964360125.1 uncultured Sterolibacterium sp. | reverse complement strand
TTGCCAATGGCATTTTCGATCAGCACCTGCAAGGCGTGAAGCACGCCGTTCTGCTCCAGCCGCGAGTGGGTTTCACCGGACAGCAGCTTGGTGCGCGCTTCGTCGAGCAGCGCACCCTGCCCGCGATGTGGGCGATTTTCTACCGGTTTCGGCGAACCCGAACGCGCTTGCTCCCAGGCGTACTCCTCAAGCTCGCGCCAGGTTCGCGCCAGGAAATGGTTCCAGACCAGGCTGTCTTCGCCTTTGAGCGGCACGCCGTCCTCGGCGGCCTCCGCCCGCATTGCAAGGCGAGCGCGCGGCAGATCGATCAGATCGATGCGATCTTCGGCCACGCCCACTAGCGCCGCCAAACTGCGGCGCAGGGTTTCAGTGCGGGCCAGGGTATCGAACAGGCTCAGCGCCACCGGCCATTGAATCGCGATATCCCAGTCGCTACCGGCGTGGGTGCTGCCTGTGGCTCGGCTGCCGACCAGGATCGCCAGTTCCAGCGTGGCTTGGCCGGACAGGAATTCGCGCAGCCGCGCCAGTTCTCCAGTTTCTCCAGTCATCGCATGATGCTTTCATGTTTGGGTATAGTGCGGATTGTAGCCCAATCGGCGCAGCCGACGGAGAACTCACGTTCTGCTTCATTTCGACCAGTATGGGCTAGACTGGAACCATGACCGAATACGAGGAATGGTATGACAATCATGCAGGGTAGAATGTCGATGAAGACATGAGTATTTTTCCAAGAATGTAAAGAATTGAGCCGGAAATGACTAAACGCATCGTCATAATCGCTGGCCCAAACGGTTCGGGCAAAACCACCTTCGCAAGTGACTTCCTGCCCAACGAGGCGCACTGTCCGGACTTCATCAACGCCGACCTGATAGCCGCCGGGTTGTCGCCGTTCAAGCCCGAGGCAGTGGCGATCCGGGCCGGTCGGCTGATGCTGGAGGAAATTGCCGCGCGGGTCGGCCGCAGCGAGAGTTTTGCCTTCGAGACGACGCTTTCCGGCCTGGCTTACGCTCGCGCCATCCCGCGCTGGCAGGCGGCCGGCTACCACGTGGAACTTTGTTCCTCACTCTGCCGAGTACGGAAATGGCGATCATGCGGGTGGCGGCGCGGGTAGCCCAGGGCGGGCATGATATACCCGAGTATGTCATCCGCCGCCGCTTTGACGCCGGCTTGCGCAACTTCCATCAGCGCTACAAATCGCTGGCGGACGCGTGGATTCTCTACGACAATAGCGGTGACGAGCCGGTTATCCTCGATGCAGGAGCAAAACCATGAACCAGCGCCAACCGATAATTCCGAACGACCCCGATCTGCAAGGGGCCACCGCCGCCCTCAAGCGCGCTGCCCGTCATGCCCGCGAACTGGCGGAACGCACTGGAACGCCCTGCTGGGTGATGCGTGACGGCCGCATCGTCGATGCGGTAACGGGCAATGCAGCTGTCACCCCACGCCGCTGACCGGCCTCAGATGTTCTCCGCCACCACCGCGATCGCCCCGCAGGGGCACTCAGCGGCGCACATGCCGCAGCCCTTGCAGTAATCGTAATTGAATTCGAAGCGCTTTCCCGGT
Source organism: uncultured Sterolibacterium sp. (assembly GCA_964360125.1). GTDB lineage: Bacteria > Pseudomonadota > Gammaproteobacteria > Burkholderiales > Rhodocyclaceae > JACRAR01. The sequence continues at coordinate 1,774 of CAYHXK010000336.1, read as the reverse complement.
CCGAGTTTGATGACGGCATTGTCGGGACAGACGCCGTAGCAGTTGTCGCACTCGAAGCAGTTGCCGCAGGACAGGCAGCGGCGCGCCTCGAACAGGGCATTGCCCTCGTCCAGCCCGCCCAGCACTTCCTCGAAGGTGGACTGGCGGCGGATGATGTCCAGCACCGGTCGCATGGTCTTCGGCGCATCCGAGTAATACCAGGTGTTGAGCCGCTCAAAGGTGGCCATTTCGGGTTTCCGTGCCGGCACGAACTGCTCACCGCGCAGCCAGGCGTCCATCGCCTTGGCGGCTTTCTTGCCGTGGCCCACCGCCACCGTCACGGTGCGCTCGCCTTCCACCATGTCGCCGCCGGCGAAGACGCCGGGGTGGCCGGTCATCATGCCGGCATCGACGCGCACGATGCCATGGTCGATGGATAGCCCCGCGACTTTTTCCAGCAGCGACAGATCGGTGTCCTGGCCCAGCGCCAGCACCAGGGAGTCGGCTTCGATGCGTTCATACTCGCCGGTGGGCTGGGGGAAACCCTTCTCGTCGAGTCGCATCTTTTCCACCAGAATATCCGACTCGCCGGCCTCCGTGATGGTGGACAGCCACTTGATCTTGACGCCTTCCTGCAAGGCCTCCTCCACCTCGAAAGCGTGAGCCGGCATTTTCTCGCGGGTGCGGCGGTAGACGATGATGGATTCTTCGGCGCCCAGGCGCTTGGCGGTGCGCGCCACGTCGATGGCGGTATTGCCGCCGCCGTAGACCACCACGCGGCGGCCCAGCAGCGGGGAGGCTTGACCTTCCATGCCGTGCAGCACGGAGATGGCATCCAGCACCTTGTTGGCGTCGCCGGCGGGGATGTAGGCGCGCTTGGCGATGCTGGCGCCGACGCCGAGGAACACTGCGGCGTAGTCCTGCATGGCCTGCGCCAGATTGGCGACCTTGGTGTTGAGGTGCAGTTCGACGCCCATGTCGAGTATCCGCTGGATTTCGGCGTCGATGATGTCGCGCGGCAGGCGGTACTTGGGTATGCCGTAGCGCATCATCCCGCCAGCTTGCGGCTCGGCCTCGTGGATGCTTACCTGATGCCCCAGCCGCGCCAGGTGATAGGCGGCGGAGAGCCCGGCGGGACCGGCGCCGATCACCAGCACCCGCTTGCCGCTGGAGGTGGCCGGCGCATCGAAGCGCCAGCCATGTTTGATGGCTTCGTCGCCGAGGAAACGCTCGACCGAGTTGATGCCGACGGACTCATCCATGGTTTGCCGGTTGCAGGCGCCTTCGCAGGGGTGGTAACAGGCACGGCCCATGATGGCCGGCAGCGGGTTGTTCTGCACCAGCGCGCGCCAGGCTTTTTCATACTCGCCGCTCTCCGCGTGGAGCAGCCAGCCCTGGATGTTTTCGCCGGCCGGGCAGGTAGCATTGCAGGGCGGCAGGCGGTCGACATAGATCGGGCGGGTGGTGCGCCAGGAGCCGGTTTTGTTGGCCAGAGAGGAGCCGGGGTCGAGGGTGATGGCGAAGGGTTTGTCCATAATCAGCGTTCCTCCGCCAGCAGGCCGTACTTGCGGATGTTCCGGTCCGCCAGCTCCTGCAGCCGGGCGATCACCGCCACGTGCGGCGCTTTGCCGAACAGGTGGGCATAACGCTTCTGCGGCTTGAGGTAGTCCTCCACCGGCAGTTTCCTGCGGATCGGCAGCACGCCGCTGAGCACACCGTGTTCCGCCTCGAATACCGGGAAGATGCCGGTTTCCTTGGCCAGCCGCGCCATGCGGATGGTATCCTCGGAGGCGCT
>CAYHXK010000335.1:0-3341 GCA_964360125.1 uncultured Sterolibacterium sp. | reverse complement strand
TCCTGGCGCGCCACCGGCATGTTCTTCGGATCGCCGGTGCCGATGAAGTAATGGCACTTGTCGGTGCAGGCGCCGCAATGCACGCAGGCATCCATATACACCTTGAGCGCGCGTTGCTGGGTCAGCAGTTCGCCCATCTTGGCGATGACCGCGTCGTGCGTGTCCTGCCAGTTTTCCGCGAGCTTGCCGGGAAAACCCAGGGACTCCTGGATGGTTTCGTTGGCGACGTAGGATTTCAGGCCCGCCATGGCGCCCGGAACTAATGCCGGGACGCCTGGATTGTCGCGCAGGGCGGGCGCCTTGATGTCGGGTCCGGCCATGTTATTTGGCCTCCAGCTTGGCGGCCCAGGCCGACAGGTGGCGTTTTTCGCGCGGGTTGTCTGCCTGGTTACGGCTCGGGCTGAAGAACACGCCCGGGGCATGCAACAGCTTGCTGAACGGGAAGATCAACATCAATAGCGCCACCAGCGTCAGATGCACATATAAGGCGCCATCGGCAGGCAGCGGCTGAATGTCGAACAACATCAAGCCAAGAAAGAAAGTCTTGACCGCGACGATGTCGGTAGGCGCAACGAACTTCATCATCAGGCCGGACACGGCGATGCCGAGCAGCAGCGCCAGCATCAGGTGGTCCGAGGGCGTCGAGATATAGCGGATGCGCTCGACCAGGAAACGCCTCGCCCACAGGCCGGCCAGACCCGCCGCCATGGCCATGCCGGCGTAGATGCCGAAGGGTTGCAGGAAGACCACCCAGCCCCATACGGGTTCGGTGAAGTAGCGCAGGTGCCGCAGCAACACCAGGGCAAGACTGACATGGAACAGCCAGCCCAGCGCCCATATCCACAAATTGGCCTTGAACAGACTTTCGAACAGGGTCACCTCCCGCAACATGCGCAGCACCACCCCGGTTTGGGTGGTCGGTGCCGGCGTGGTGGGGATCAGCAGCGGCGCCGGAGTTCGCCAGTAGTCGACGATCTTCCTCGCCACACCAATCAGCAGGATTGCAGTGGCAAGATAGAACAAGGCGGCGAAGAAGAGCGTCATGGACTTAATCTATAGCAGGTGAATAACAGCGATTCCGCGAAGTAATCAGGTCGAGGGCGCGAAGACAAGGAAAGCCGCAACGAGACAGTGCCCCAGGCACGGCGAGGCGCGGCTGACGCAGTCGACAAAGCCATCGGCGTGATTACAACGCGAAGTCACACGTTTAGACGCAGCCGGTGGGCTTGGGTAGCCCGGCGATCTTGCATGCCTGCTTGGCCGGGCCGTAGGGGAACAGCTCGTAGAGGTACTGGCTGTTACCCTTGTCCGCGCCGAGTTTCTTGCCGATGGCTTTGGTCAGTACGCGTACGGCCGGTGCGATCTGGAACTCGTTGTAGTAGTCGCGCAGGAAGTTAATCACTTCCCAGTGACTCTCGCTCATCTCGACGTTTTCAATATTGGCAATATACTTGCCGACATCTTCGTTCCAGGATGCGAGGTCGACCAGATAGCCTTCTTCGTCTGTTTCGTAGGATTTGCCGCCGACTTCGATGGTTGCCATGGTGTGTTGTCTCCTAATGAATGTGTATTGCGATTAAAGCCAGGACTGGCAATTCTTGTGTTCCGCGGCGAGATCGACGAAGCCGCCGAAATCTACTTGGGTGACGCCTTCGATCAGATGATCCGCCATGCCACGCGCTTCCAGGTCGGGCTGCAGCACGCAAACCTTTAAGCGGGACATTGCTGCGCGTAGTTTTGCTTCGGCAGCATTGCCACGCGTAGCGGCATACACCGCATCTTCAATCAGCAGCAGGGTGCCGCCGTCCTGGGCAATGCGCAGACAGGCATCAAGCGAATTACGCTCCTGCGGTGACTTGTTGATGATGTGCAACATTAAACTTCCTCTTTGCGTGTGTGTTGAATCATGTACTCGACTAAAAACTCAGTACCACATCCTGCTGTTCCATCATCTCGCCCATCTCCTTGCGGGAGAGCACCGTGACATCAACCAGCAGGTCGTCTTCGGTCAATCCGCGCGCATCCAGCGACTCCTGCTCGACGTAGAGCTTCTCGATGTCGTAGCCGTCAAGCGCGCGGTAGGTCGGCGAGAAGTTCTTGGTCTCAATGCCTTTGGTCTGCTGAGCTTTCTTGAGTTGATACACCCCGTCGTCGATGAATGCCAGGCTGACGTCCTGGTCGAAGGCCGCCGAGATCAGCACCACTTCGAGCGACTCCAGCGCGTAGATCGTCCCGTAAGGCGCCTTGCGATTGACGAACATGAATTTCTTGACGATGCCTTCCATGTTCTTCTCCTAGTCGCCGAAAGTCAGGGTGCGGTCGGCTTCGATCCCGGTTTCGACCAGTTGGCCGAGGCCGGAGATGCGAAAGCCCGGCGCAAGATTTTCGTCCCGGATGCCGCGCCGCAGTGCAGCAGCAACACAGACGACCAGGTCGATTTTGTGCTCCTCGGCCAGCTTCGACCAGCGGTTGACAATGTTGCGGTCGTCCAGCGGAGGTTCGGTGAGCCGAGTCGAATTGTTGACGCCGTCGTGGTAGAAGAAAACACGGTGAATTTCGTGCCCCTTCTCCAGCACCGCCTTGCAGAACAGATAGGCGGTGTCCGAAGCCTGGTGCTGATAGGGGCCTTCATTAACCAGAATGCCAAATTTCATTCAATTACTCTCAAAAACGGATGTGGGTAGAAGCATTGAGATTAACGCGGGCGCCGCGCCAGTCGTCGATCAGATACTTGGTGAAGGGCAGTCCGGTCTTCTCGAAGAAACGCGGCCAGCCGATGCGCTCGACCCAGTCGGAGAGACGCTCCCAGGGACGGGCATCGTTTTTGTAAACATGCAGGATGTTCTTCACCATCGCGCCGACTTCGGGCCAGCGCGGCGGGTTGTTGGGCAGGCCGGAGGCGACCAGCTTCATGAAGGTCGGTTTGCCGCGGGCGTTGGAGTTCTTGCCGCCGATCCAGATGGCCAGCTTGGAGTGCTCCGGATCGTTGATCTGCATCGGTGGGCAGGGGGGGTAACAGGCGCCGCAGCAGATGCATTTCTTCTCATCGACTTCCAGTGAAGGCTTGCCATTCACCAAGGCCGGGCGGATTGCCGCCACCGGGCAGCGCGCCACCACAGTGGGACGTTCGCAGGCGTTGGCCACCAGATCATGGTTGATGACGGGGGGCTTGGTGTGCTGGATAATGATGGCGAGGTCGGCCTGGCCGCCGCAATTGATTTCGCAGCAGGAGGTGGACAAGTGCACCCGGTTGGGCATTTCTTCCCGCCGGAATTCATCGTAGAGGTCGTCCATCAGCGCCTTGACCACGCCCGAGGCATCGGTGCCGGGGATGTCGCAGT
>CAYHXK010000334.1:0-3350 GCA_964360125.1 uncultured Sterolibacterium sp. | reverse complement strand
CCCGTCTTGTCCGAGCAGCCGGGCGATCGAGCGGGCGTTTTTTTCGTATCTCTCGATGTAGTAGCGGACCTGCTCCGCCTTCAGTTTGCCGATCTAGGTCAATTCTTTTGCGGCATCGGATTTGGCCGTTTGCGTGAGCTGCTCGAAAAACGCATAACCCGCCCCCATGACCGTCACTGTAAAAATCAGAAATACGGCGAGCGGCCTCCACCCGGATTGGCGGTTGCGCAAGCCTTCCTCGCCGGCCTCGGTCGTTGGGCGCGCCGCGTCCTGGCGGCGCACGCCCAGATCCACCAGCATCCACGCGCCGGCGAATACCAGCAGCCAGACGACGAGCAGGCTCGCCAGCGACTGGCCCAGGTTTCGATTCGCCGCGGCGAGCAGATCCTGCTTCGCTACCCCGACCAGGACACGCAGCCCCGCAGTGGGGAACTCGGGCAATGCACTGACTGCCCAGATCCGGGATACGCCGCCGGACTGGATATCCTCGCGCACTTCCTCGCCCCGCGGGTCCCGCGCAAAGCGAAACAGCGGCGAATCGGCGATGGAGGTGCCGCGCAGTTTCTCTCCGTCCGGATGCCAGGTGAGAACGGTTCCCTTGCCGTCCACCAGCGCGATCACCGCATTTTGTCTTGGCAGCGTCTGCGAATGGGACTGCATGATTTTTTCCAGGTTCAGCGAGGCGAGCAGCACGAACTTCGGCTTGCCCGTTTCTCGCCGTGCGGCATAGGCGACGGTCAGCACCGCGTTCCCGGTCAGCCGGCTGAAGACTGGATCGACGGCAATTGGGTTCCTGGCGTTGAGCGCGTCCTGGAAGTAACGACGGTCGGCGATGTTCAACGTCGTGCCCCTGCGCAGCGAATCGCAAAGCAGCGTGCCATTGGGCGTGAAAGTGAGGATGCTGAGGTACTGCGGATATTCCTTGAGCACATCGGCCAGGAACGCGGAGCAGGCTGCCCGGTCCTGCGTGTCGAGATCGCGCGCGCGGGACAAACCGTACTGAAGCTGCGCCGTGGCGCGGACCGTATCGTTGAGGTCCTGTGCAACCTGTCGCGCCGTCGCGGCCAGGTCTAGCCGCGCCGCGGCGATCTCGGCGTCGCGACGTTCGAGAAACTGCATCCCCGCCACCAGCGCGGGGATGAGCGTCGCGAACAGGATCAGGAGCAAGAGCCGGTTGCGGATGCTCATGGGATCACCTCCCGAAGCAGTACGGATGCTTGTAGTCGAGCGCGGCCATATTTCACCGATTTTCTTATTTTCCAAAATAATACCACTTATATTCAACTATTTGGAATAGTAAAGGAAACAATTAATAAGTTGTGAACGATTTCTCTGTCATGGAGTCTCAGACGAAGCGTTTTGATCGCGGGGAGTAAGAGCGGATGACGCTGGCGGCGGGCAGGACGTTCTGTCGGAAATACAGGCCCAGCGCGACGTTGGGCATCGACAACGTCCGCGCTATACTCCGCGCTATACTGATGTTTTTGCAGGAGGCCTTATGCGTTATCGCATTGCTCTTCACCAATCGGACGAGGGATTCTCGGTTTCAGTGCCAGGGCTCCCTGGATGCTGGTCACAAGGCGCCACCGAAGCCGAAGCCGTCGAAAATATCAAAGACGCTCTTCGTGAATATCTCGCCGTTGTCGATGAACAGCTTCGCGGCGCGCAGGTTCGCGAAATTGAGATGACGGTGTAACTTTGCCAAAGATTCCCGGTATCAATCATCTCGATGCTGTTCGTGCTCTTGAGAAATCCGGTTTCGCCGTCGTGCGTCAAGGAAAGCACATCGTTTACCACCGCTTGCCGGACTGACCGAGAAGACCATGCTGCATTCCCTTGACGACATCAAGCACCATCCGGCTATCGATCATGAAGAGATCGCCGCCCGCGCCGGTTTTCCCGCCTAGACCGGCCATGGCAAATCCGCTGAAATCGCAGATTTCTTCCTGGATATGGACCGGTTTTCTGCTGATCCTCGGCGGCGTCGTCGGGCTGGGTGTGTATGTGGTTTCAGGCATGAACCACCTGCAATCCATCAGCCACGATCTGTACGCGCACTCCGTGGTGGTCAGCAATAACGCCACGGAAGCGCGGGTCCAATTGACGCTGCTGCGCAATGTCATGCTGCAGATCGCCCTGGCCGGGAATCCGGCGGAAGTCGAGCGACTGGCGGCGGAAGCTCTCGCGCTGGGCATGGACACTGACCGGCACATCGGCGTGTTGAAGGAGAAATTTCTCGGCGACGCCGCGCAGGTCGTGGAGGTGCAACGCCTGCTCGGCGAATGGGCCATCCTCAGGGGCCGGATCATCGATCTGGCGCGCCAGGGGCAGCGCGCGGAGGCGGTCAAGCTTATCGCCAGCGCGGGCGGGGAAACATTCGTCCGGGTCGACGGCCTCATGGATTACATCGTCAGTTTCTCCCGCTGGCGCGGCGAAACCTACACCATCGAGGCGGAGCAGGAGATCAGAAAAAGGACCGAGCGGACCTGGGCGCTGCTGGCCACCCTGGCGGCATTGATCGGTCTCACCGGCTTCGCCGTGGTGCGGCGCGTCGCCGCCGCCACGCGACAACGCGAGGCGGCGGAACTCGACCTGCGCCACAAGGAGGAACGCCTGCGCGCGATATTCGATTCCACGGTCGACGCCATCGTCGTCATCGATACGCGCGGCCTCATGGAAAGCGTCAATCCCGCCGCGACCCGGATGTTCGGCCATGCCGCGGAGGAAATGCTCGGACAGAATGTCTCGATGCTGATGCCGGAACCGGATCGCGGCGGGCACGACGGCTATCTCCAGGCCTATCTGAGCAGCGGCCAGGCAAAGGTCGTCGGCATCGGCCGCGAAGTGGTGGGGCAACGCCAGGACGGCTCGCTATTCCCCATACTTCTTGCCGTTAGCGAAACCCTGAGCGGCGACGCACGGCTGTTCGTCGGCGTGGTGCGCGACATCAGCGTGGTAAAGAAAGCCGAGCGCGAACTGGTGCAGATGCAGCGTTTTTTCCGGCTGACGCTGGATGCACTGACCGCCAGCATCTGCGTGCTCGACGAAACCGGCGTCATCATCTTCGTCAACCAGGCATGGAGTGGCATGGGCCGCGGCGACGAGCTGCACGAAGCGGATAGCGGCCTGGGCGTCAATTACCTGGCCTTCTACGACAATGTCCAGGACGACAAGGAGGCCAGGCTGATCGGCAATGCCCTGCACAAGCTGCTGCTGCGGGACGATCTCGACGACTTCAGCGCCGAATATTCCTGCCACAGCCCCGAACGCCAGCGCTGGATGCTGCTCACCGCCACCCGCATCTATACCGACGAGGGGCCACGGCTGGTCATCGCCCACGACGACATCAC
>CAYHXK010000333.1:0-3351 GCA_964360125.1 uncultured Sterolibacterium sp. | reverse complement strand
CATTGATCGCCATCAGCGCCTTGTTGGCGGTGACCACGTGCTTGCCGTTCTCGATGGCCGCGAGCACCAGTTGCTTGGCCACGCCGCAGCCGCCGATCAGTTCGACGACGATATCGACTTCCGGGTCGGCAACCACCGCAAAGGCGTCGTCGGTCAAGCGCGACTTGCCCTGGGTAATCTTCTGCGCCAGCGCCAGGTCCTTGTCGGCGACCACGGAAATCCGGATCGGGCGTCCGGCGCGGCGCGTGATCTCGCTCTCGTTGCGGCTGAGGACGGCGTAAGTGCCGCCGCCAACGGTGCCGATGCCGAGCAGTCCTACATTGATGGGTTTCATTTAAGCCTTTTTCCAAAACAGAATGCGGGAATCACCATGCCTTCCCGAAAATAAAATCGGTGGGCATCCCCCCGCTGGGTGCCAGAATCCAGTGCCAGCACGTCGCACGCCTGTTGCCGCGCGCGCCGTTCCATATGGCCGAGCAAGGCGCGGCCGACCCCCCGCGAGCGCTGCGCCTGGTCGGTCACCAGGTCGTCTACATAGAGCCGGCGGCCCTCGTAGGTGTTCTCGATCAAGCGCCACACAGCGACCCCGCGCACTGCTTCGCCTTCCGCCGCCACGCTCATGCGCGCGCCGTTGGCGAACACCTCGGCCAGCCGTCCCGCGTAGTCGGCGGGCAGGCCGCTGCGCAACTGGCGATGCACGGCTTCGGCGCGCGCCAACCAAACCGGCTCGATAACGGCGCCCCTGTGATCGGTCACGTCGATGACACTAAACTCAGTTGCCATGGCGCTTGCGATAGTGTTCGAGAAAGCGCCCGATGCGCTCGATGGCCTCGGTCAGGTCATCTACGTTGGGCAGGAAGACCACCCGGAAGTGGTCCGGGCTGGGCCAGTTGAAGCCGGTGCCCTGCACCAGCAGGACTTTTTCCGCTTCGAGGAGTTCGAGGATCAATTGCAGGTCGTCGGCGACCGGGTAGATTTTCGGGTCGAGGCGCGGGAACAGGTACAGCGCCGCCTGCGGCTTGACGCAGGAAACTCCCGGCAGCGCCGTCAACATTTCCCAGGCCAGGTCGCGCTGGCGCGTCAGGCGGCCGTGCGGCGCCACCAGTTCGTCGATGCTCTGGTGGCCGCCCAGGGCGGTCTGGATGGCGTGCTGGCCCGGCACATTGGAGCACAGACGCATCGAGGCGAGGATACCCAGCCCTTCGATGTAGTCCAGCGCGTGACGCTTTTCACCGGACACCACCATCCAGCCGGCGCGGTAGCCGCAGGCCCGGTAGTTCTTGGAAAGACCGTTGAAGGTAACGAACAGCACATCCTCGGCCAGGCTGGCGATGGAACTGTGCTGACTTCCGTCATACAGCACCTTGTCGTAGATTTCGTCGGCGAAAACGATCAATTGGTGCTGGCGGGCGATCTCGACGATCTCCTGCAGCAGGTCGTCCGGATACAGCGCGCCGGTCGGATTGTTCGGGTTGATGATGACGATGGCGCGGGTCTGGGGGGTGATCTTGGCGCGAATGTCGTCCAGGTCCGGCAGCCAGCCGGCGCCTTCGTCGCACAAATAGTGGCGCGGCGTGCCGCTGGACAGGCTCACCGCCGCGGTCCACAACGGGTAGTCCGGCGCCGGCAGCAGCACCTCGTCGCCATTATTCAGCAGTCCCTGCATGGCCATGACGATCAACTCGGACACGCCGTTGCCGAGATATACGTCCTCTATGCTCACGCCGGCGATGCGTTTCTGCTGGCAATAGTGCATCACCGCCTTGCGCGCGGCGAACAGCCCCTTGGAGTCGGAGTAGCCGGAGGCGTCGCGCAGATTGTGGATGACGTCGACGACAATCTCTTCCGGCGCCTCGAAGCCGAAGGAGGCAGGATTGCCGATGTTGAGCTTGATGATGCGATGGCCGTCCTCCTCCATCTGCCTGGCGCGACCCAGCACCGGGCCGCGGATGTCATAGCAAACGCTGGCAAGCTTGGCGGATTTCAATACCGGTTGCATCAAAATTAACCTTCCTTAAGATCGATGGTGGCGACAGCCGCGCGACCCTGGCCTAAATCGACCGCTGGGCGACGCTGGAGAGCGGGGAAATCTCACATGATATGTAGCCGGAATTGACCGGCTTGACGTGGGATCGTGACCTGCGGCTACGGTGTCGACGCCAAAAAGATATAATCTTACCGAAGCCGGCAGGATGCCGCAAACCGATCGCTCATCAAACCCTGCCAAACCACGCCAAATTCATCCTAATCCGCCCGACTCCACTCCCCGCGCAATGAAACTTCACCTCGATCGTCCGCTCGGCCAGAACATCGTGACCGCGATCGGCGAGGGATATGTCGAGATCAACGGCATGCGGCATCAAGCCAGCCTGCTGTTGCTGCCGCAACTGCTCCAAACCGGCTGGGGCGTGGCGGGCTTCGATGCCCTGAATGAGGCGGATTTCGCCAAAATTGCCGCGCTGGGCTGCGAGGTCTTGCTGTTCGGCACCGGCCGCCGCCAGCGCTTCCCCCCTCCTTCGCTGCTGCGACCGCTGATCGCGGCACGCATCGGCACCGAGGTCATGGATACCCCCGCCGCCTGCCGCACCTACAACATCCTGATGGCGGAAGGCCGCAACGTCGCCGCTGCGCTGCTGCTCGACTGATGACTGCCCACCACACACCCGAGCAGCATGGCTTGACGACCGGCACGCTGTGGCTATTGCTGACGCTGTTCGCCGCCCTCTGGTTCGGCACCCTCGAATACCGCAAGCTGATCAAACCGGACGAAGGCCGCTATGCCGAAATTCCCCGCGAAATGGTGGCCAGCGGCGACTGGCTGACGCCGCGCCTCAACGACATCAAGTATTTCGAAAAGCCGGCGCTGCAGTACTGGGCTACCGCCAGCGCCTACACCCTGTTCGGCGAACATCACTGGACGGCGCGGCTGTGGAGCGCATTGACCGGCTTTTTCGGGGTGCTGGTGACGGGCTACGCGGTGCGTCGGCTGTGGGGCGACATTGCCGGGCTGATTGCCGCCGGCGTGCTGGGCAGCAGCCTGCTATGGGTGATGATCGGCCACGTCAATACGCTGGACATGGGCGTGAGCTTTTTTCTTTCCAGCGCCGTGTTCGGCTTTGTCCTGGCGCAACGCGACCGGGCCACGCCGCGGGAAACGCGCAACTTCATGTGGCTGGCCTGGCTGGCGCTGGCGCTGGCGGTATTGAGCAAGGGGTTGATCGGGCTGGTGCTGCCGCTCGCCACCCTGCTCGGCTACTCGCTGTGGCAGCGCGACTTCGCCGTGTGGCGCAGGCTGCATCTGGCCTCCGGTGTGGCGCTATTGCTGGCCGTCACCGCGCCGTGGTTCATCGC
>CAYHXK010000332.1:0-3356 GCA_964360125.1 uncultured Sterolibacterium sp. | reverse complement strand
CGCGCCGGAGCCGGGATGTATGTTTTTCTCGGCGATTTGGTGGGTTATGGCGCCGACCCGGTGGCGTGTCTGACCCTGCTGGCAGACTATGCCGACAAGGGTGCGCTATTGGTGCTGGGAAACCATGACGAAGCGGCGCTGGGCGGGCTGTGCATGAACATGAGCAGCTTCGCCCGGGAAGCCACCTACTGGACGCGCGCGCAACTCGGCGAGAAGGAGCGGGCCTTCCTGTCTTCGCTGCCTCTGACCCGGCGCCACAACGATCTGTTGCTGGTGCATGCCAGCGCCGAAACGCCGGGTGACTGGCTGTATATCGAAAGCCAGCAGCGGGCGCAGCGTTGCATGGATGCGACTGATGCAGCAGTGACCTTTGTCGGCCATGTCCATAGCCAGATACTCTACTGGCGCCCTGTGTCGGCTGCGGGCACAGTCACCGGCGCGGCCGGCACGCATGCCTTCGTGCCGACAGCGGGGGTCCCCATCCCCTTGACGAGCCGCCGGCGCTGGCTGGCCATCGTCGGTTCCGCCGGCCAGCCGCGCGACGGCTACAATACCGCCGCCTATGCAATGTTTGACGACGCAGCACGCACACTGAGTTTTTTTCGCGTGCCCTACGACCATGTCACGACAGCGCGCAAGATCATCGACGCCGGACTGCCCGAGTGGCTGGCCTGGCGCTTGCACCGGGGGGAGTGATGGAGAACCGGGAGCATCTCTCGCCTGGAGCGGAAATCGCCGGGTATCGGGTAGCCAGCCAACTCCATGCGGGCGGCATGGCGGAGTTGTACCGGATGACACCGCCGGGAGGGGGCGAGTCCTGCGTGCTGAAGGTGCCCAAGCTCGGCTTCGGCAATCATCCCGCTTGCTACACCGGCTTCGAGGCCGAACAGATGATACTCGGTCGTCTCGGCGGTCCGCATGTGCCTCGGCTCCATGCCACGGGAGAGGATGCGTTTGGACCCTACCTGATCATGGAACTGGTCGCCGGCAAGTCGCTGGCGGATTACGCCCAACGGGCGCCACTAGCGGCGGATGAGGTGTCCCGTCTCGGTGCGGCATTTGCCTATGCGTTGCACGATATACACCGGCAAGAGGTGGTGCATCACGATCTCAAACCCTCCCATGTGATATTGCGCGAGAACGGCGCGGGCGGGGCCGAGGCCGAGGCCGAGGCCGTATTGATCGATTTTGGCCTGGCAAGTCATGGCCACTTGCCGGATTTCGTCGCCAGCGAAGCCAATCGGCCTCTCGGCACGCCGGCTTATCTCTCGCCCGAGCAGATTCTCGGCCAGCGCGGCGACCCGCGCAGCGATCTTTTCATGCTCGGCGTAACCCTTTACCTGCTGGCAACCGGCCGGCTGCCCTTTGGCTCGCCAACCAGCGTAAGCGGCTTGCGGCGTCGACTCTATCTCGATCCGACGCCACCGCGCAGCATCCGTGCCGATCTGCCCCCCTGGCTGCAGGAGATCATCCTGCATTGCCTCGAGGTTCGCTTGGAAAATCGCTACGCCACCGCGGCGCAGGTGGCGCATGACCTGATCCACCCCGATCAGGTGGCATTGAGCGAGCGCAGCAGGCGCAGCCAAGGTCGCGGGCTGCGCAGCGCCATCGCGCGCTGGTGGTCCAGTCTGCGCGTGCCTCTGCCGCAGCGGAAACCGCCCACGCTGCATCTGGCGCAAGCGCTGCATATACTCGTTGCAATCGACACGGAAAACCCGGAAGAAACCCTGCATCAGGCACTGCGCGATACCGTGCGAGGGCTGGTCGCCGGACAGCAGCACTGGCGCCTGACTTGCGTCAGCGTGTTGGAATCATCCTTGATCACCGAGCAGGAAGATGGCGAAGAAATCGGGCGCTCCCTGCATACCCAGCGGCTGCTGGGACTGCATCATTGGGTACAGCCACTCGCCCTGCCGCGGGAGCATCTGCGTTTTCTAGTGCTGGAAGGTGGCGATGTAGCGGGCAGCCTGATCGAATACGCCCGCGCCCGCCACGCCGATCATGTGGTGATCGGGGCGCGCGGCAGCTCCCGGCTTCGACGTTTCCTCGGCAGCGTTTCCGCGCGCGTGACAGCCGAAGCACCCTGCAGCGTCACCGTGGTTCGCGCAAACGCTTCAGCTCAATCGGAAACGTCCGATTAGCCCTTGCAGTTCGTGCGCCATGCCCGACAATTCCTGGGTGACTACGCCGACCCGGCCGATGCTGGCGCTGTTCTCGGCATTCATGGTCGCAGCCTGGTCCATTTTATCCACGGTATGCTGGCTGGCGTTCATCTGGGCCTTGGTATCGGCGGTGATCGAGACCAGCAAGTCGGAAACGCGTTTCGATGCCGCCACGATGCCGTCGAGCGCTTCCCGTGTCTCGCCGCTGTAGCGCACGCCCTGGCCCACTTCCGAGTGTACCGTTTTCATGGCGAGAACCGCGGAATCGGTTTTCTGCCGGATGGTTTCCACGGTCGCGGCGATATCGGCGGTAGACACGGAAGTGCGCTCGGCCAGCTTCCTCACCTCGTCGGCGACCACCGCAAAGCCGCGGCCCTGCTCCCCGGCCCGTGCCGCTTCAATCGCGGCATTGAGCGCCAGCAGGTTGGTCTGGTCGGCGATGTCGCGGATGACGCTGGTAATCTCCTGGATGCGGTCGGTGGCGCCGGAAAGCTCGGCGATCACCGCCGCCGATTGGTCGACCGACACCTCCACGCGCCGGGTTGCCGCAATCGAGTCCGCCATGCGCTTGTCGCCGTCGCCGGCGATGCTCAGCGCTTCGCCCGAGGCCTCGGCCACCCGGCCGGTACCCGTGGCGATATTGCCGGCGGCTTCGCTCATCTGCGCGATCGACGCCTGGGCCTCGGCCAAGTGCACCGCGCGCACCTTGCCGCGTTCGATCACGCCGCCGAGTTCCGATTGCAAGGATTCGGCGGAGTTTGCCAGGGTATCGGCAGCGCCCTTGACGCCGCGTATGGTCTCCTGCAGGCGTTCCACGGTGGCATCCAGGGAACGGGCCATATCGCCCAGTTCGTCGCCCTTGCTGGCATCCGCCCGGGCGTTCAAGTCCCCATCCGCCACGCGCGCCAGCGTCTCCTTCATGTCAGTCAAGGCGCGCGACAGGTAACGCACCAAGGGCAAGGTCAGCAGCAGCAACAGCGTGGCGCACACCAGATAGCTCGCCAGCGCAATCATATTGAGCCTTTGGCCCGCCACGGCATTGGCTTCGAAGGTAGTCTTCATCAAGGCCACGCGCGCCGGGATTATCTCTCCCAGCGGCCTCACCAGTTTCTTGTTGACGTTAGGCCAGCCATCCTGCTGCAGCGCGGTCAGCGCATCCTTGTCTTCCTTGGCGTAGGCGGCATCGAGGGCATC
>CAYHXK010000331.1:0-3376 GCA_964360125.1 uncultured Sterolibacterium sp. | reverse complement strand
TCATTCGCCGTCAGCTTCTCGTCCGTCGCTTCGAGCTTGAACGGAAGCACCGTCTGTGCCAAAGTATCCATCTCCCCGCCTCCCTTTCTCTCCAGATAGGTGTTTGTCTTGACAACATCACTCTATCCAAGATCAAGGTCTGGCGGGGTTCTTTCATCTACTCTCCAATTTCAATCGCGAATCTTGGGCATGACCATCGACGAGCGCGGCCTCACGGTCGGCGCCCCGCTGCGGATCACCCTGGCGCAGGTCGAGAGTTTTGTCGCCAGCCATGCCGGCTGGGTCAAGAAGAAGCTTGCCGAGTATGCCGGAACCCATGCCAGACGCCATCTCGCCGTGCGCGACGGAAGCTGTCTGCCGCTGCTCGGCGCGGAGATCGCCGTGCGCATCGTGCCCGGCGCCAACCGCATCCGCTGGCAGGAGGATGTGCTGTGGCTGGAAGCGCGCAGCGATGCCGACTACGCTGCGCTGGCGCGCCGCGCCCTGCAGCGCCGCGCCCTGGCGCTGTTCGCCGAGCGCCTCGCCTTGTATGCGCAGCGTATCGGCCTGCCGCTGCCCGGCCTCGGCCTGTCCAACGCGCGCACGCGCTGGGGAAGCTGCAGCGCCAAGAGCGGCATCCGCCTCAACTGGCGCCTGATCCACCTGCCGCTGCCGCTGATCGATTACGTGGTGGCCCACGAACTGGCGCATCTGCTCGAAATGAACCACAGCCCGCGTTTCTGGGCCGTGGTGGAAAGCATCTACCCCGATTGTCACAACGCCCGCCGCGAGCTCAAGGCGCGCGCCGCCGAGATGCCGATCATTTAACCAAGGAGATCCAATGAGAATTCTGCACACCATGTTGCGCGTCGGCGACCTGGACAAGTCGCTGGCCTTCTACACCGAAGTCCTGGGCATGCGCCAGTTGCGCCGCACCGATTACCCGGAAGGCAAGTTCACCCTGGCCTTTGTCGGTTTCCAGGACGAGCGGGACGGGGCGGTACTGGAATTGACCCATAACTGGGGCGTGGAAAAATACGACCTGGGTACTGGTTACGGCCACGTTGCCCTGGAGGTCCCCGATGCCGCTGCCGCCTGCGCCGAAATCAAGCGCCGCGGCGGCAAGGTGACGCGCGAGGCGGGGCCGATGAAACACGGCAGCACGGTGATCGCCTTCGTCGAGGATCCGGATGGCTACAAGATCGAGCTGATCCAGAAGAAGACTGCCTAGCCGAGAGTCTTCAGCTCCTCCCTGATCCACTCGATAAACACCTTGGCCCGTGCCGGCAGCAGGCGGGCATGCGGGTAGACCACGCTGATCGGCTGCGGCGGCGCCTCGAACTGCTCCAGCACCACCCTCAGTTGATCTTGCCTGAGGTAAGGCGCCACCTGGTAGGAGATGAACATGCCGAAGCCCAGCCCGGCAACACAAGCTTCGACGGTCGGCGCGACATGGTTGAAACTGAGATTGCCGGTCACCGGTACGGTGAATTTCTTGCCATGTTCATGAAACGTCCACCACGGTCCCGTTGCAGCGGAATAAAGTACGCAGTTGGCCTTGAGCAAGTCCTTGGGATGTTTGGGGCTGCCGTGGCGCTTCAGGAAATCCGGACTCGCCACCACCATGCGCCGGACGCTGCATAGCGGCAATGCCACCAGCGAGGAGTCTTCCAGCGGGCCGATGCGTATGCCTACGTCGATACCCTCTTCGGTCAGGTTCACGACGCGATCCAGCAGCACTACATTGCAGCGCATTTGTTCATGGCGCTGCACAAAGCGCGTCACGGCGGACGCGATATACATCTGACCGAACAGCACCGGCGCGGTGACCGTCAATGTCCCCCGCGGTTCGCTGGCTTCCGCGAGCAAGGCCGCTTCGGCATCTTCCACAGCCGCCAGTAGCTGGCGGCAACTTTCCAGATAGTGCCTGCCTTCCTCTGTCAACGAAATGCGCCGCGTGGTTCGATTGAAAAGCCGCACGTGAAGACTTTCCTCCAGCGCAGCCAGTGAGCGCACCACGGCGGGCAGGGATGAATCCAGAGCCCGCGCCGCCGCCGTCAGGCTGCCTTTATCGGCAATGTGCAGGAAAACCTGCATGGCTTTGAGTTTGTCCATGCACGAATATTAATCCATAAAACGGATTAGTTAAATCCTGTTTGACGTATTTACTCAACTTTAAGAAACAAACACAATGTGCTTCCTTCAATTCACCACCACAAAGGATCATCATGAACTTGCCCGCCATCCAGACCCCTGCCAAGCCCATCAAGCTTTATCGTTTCTCTCTTTCAGGCCACAGTCACCGGGTCGAGTTGTTTCTTTCGCTGCTGGGTTTGCCGGTCGAGCTCATCAACGTCGATCTTGCCGCCGGTGCGCAAAAGACGCCGGAATTTCTGGAGATGAACCCCTTCGGGCAAGTTCCCGTGATTCAGGATGGCGAAGTCACGCTGGCCGACGCCAACGCGATCCTGGTTTACCTGGCCGGCAGATACGACGATGGCCGGTGGTTGCCGCGTGATCCGCTGCAGGCGGCCGAAGTCCAGCGGTGGCTGTCGGTTGCGGCGGGCCTGCTGGCGTTCGGCCCGGCGGCCGCGCGATTTAACAAGCTTTTCAAGGCAATGTTCAACGCCGAAGAAGTCACGGGTCGGACCCAGCGCCTGCTTGAAGTCATGGACAAGGTGCTGCAAAAATCGCCGTTTCTCGTCGGCGCTACCCCGACCCTGGCGGATATCGCCAATTACAGCTACATCGCCCATGCGCCGGAGGGCGGCGTGGCGCTGGCGCTATATCCGCATCTGCGTACTTGGCTGGCGAGCATCGAAGCCTTGCCCGGCTTCATCCCGATGCTCAAATCGCCCACCACAACAGCATGACCACGCCGGCCTGCACCGCAAGCACAACGTTTCACGAAGGCGAATGCGCGGTCCAAGAGCGCGTTGGGGTTCGCGAGAAACTAGCGGTGCTGGGCCCGCGCGTGATTCGGGACTACATGCCCGAACAGCACCGGGAATTTTTAACGCAACTGCCGTTCGTGATTGTGGGTTCCCTGGATGACCAAGGCCAGCCGTGGGCCTCGGTGCTGGCGAACCCGCCGGGGTTTGTCGAATCGCCGTCGCCACGGCAGCTGCTGATTCACGCCAAGCCCCAGGCGCTCAGCCCGCTTGGCGAAACCTTGCGCCCCGGCAACCCCGTTGCGCTGCTGGGCATCGAACCGCAGTCGCGCCGCCGCAATCGCGTCAATGGCGTGGTCGAGAGCGTTACCAGCGACGGCTTTGCGGTACAGGTACGGCAGAGCTTCGGCAACTGCCCCAAATACATCCAGGCGCGCCAGCCGGAATACCTGGGCGCCGCAAGCGCCGGCGGAAAGAATCTGCAGCGCTCGGGGCAGCTCGGCGAC
>CAYHXK010000330.1:0-3388 GCA_964360125.1 uncultured Sterolibacterium sp. | reverse complement strand
TGAAATGCCGCGCGATGGCTTCGCCGGCGCGCGCCGCGGGTTCGGTGCGTTGCGATTCGAGCTGGGTGATGATTTGCTTCTTGAGCTGCTCGAACTCGCCGGCCGGAAAGGAAGCGTCGCGGATGGCGTGTGCTGCCAGGCGCAGGGCTGCCGCCAGGTCTGGGCCAGTGCTCTGGAAATTCCGGAAATCGCCGCTCATCCTGAGTTTGTCGCGCGCGTCGGCCAGCTCGGTGCGGCTCATGCGGGCCGTACCGCGCCCGATCATCGCCGCCGTCAGATGGCCCACGGCCTGCTTGCCGAACAGGGATTTCTCGTCGCCGATATTCAGGCGCAGGCTCACCGCGACTGTTTCGCCGCGGTTCTTCTTCGGTAGCAGCGCGACCTTCAAACCGCCGACGGCGTTGCGCCGGGTACGCGCGTCGATGTTGGCCGGGCTCGGGTCGAAAGCCTCTGCGCCGCCACCTTGCGTCGCCGCCTTGAAGTCCTTCATGCGCTCAGCGAGCGGAGGCGCAGGCGGGATGTCGGCGCGTTGCGGGCTGTCCTCCGGCAGGTAGATGCCGATGGTACGGTTGTCGCGGCGGAAATAGTGCCGGGTCGCATTCACAGTCTCCTCAGCCGTGATTTTCGCCAGTTCCTCTCGCGCCTTGAAGAACAGCCGCCAGTCGCCCAAGGCGATGTATTCGGAGAGGACGCGGCCGATCGACTCGTGGTCGTTGTACATCTTGTCGAGAACGTTGCGTACGTTGATCTTGACGCGCTCGAGTTCCTGCGCCGTCGGCGGCGTCACGGCGAAGCTCTCGACCTGCTGGAGCAGCGCGTCGCGCACCGGTTCAATGGCCTCGCCTTTCTTGACGATGGCGCCGAATACCTGCAGGCCAGGCGCGTAGCCGGTGATTTCGAAGTTGAACACCCTGGCGGCCTTGCCGCTCTCCACCAACGCCTTATGCAGGCGCCCGGTGGGGGTGTCGCCGAGCATCTTGCCGGCGAGGTCGAGTGCGATGCTCTGCGGATGGAGGCTGGACGGCACCTTGTACGCTACCCAGACCATCTGCACGTCGTCCTTGCGGCGCACCGTGAAGCTGCGCTCGCCGTCCTGGGTCGGCTCGACCGTCCACTGCGGCGGCAGCGCGCGATGCGGCTTGGGAATTTTGCCGAAGGCGGCTAAGACCATTTGCAATGCCTTGGCCGGCTCGAACTTGCCGGCGACCACCAGCACGGCGTTGTCGGGCTGATAGTAAGTGCGGTAGAAGGCCTGGAGATTCTCGATGCGCACGTTCTCGATGTCGCTGCGGTTGCCGATGGTCGAGCGGCCGTAGCTGTGCCAGTCGTAGGCGAGGCTCTGGATGCGCTTGAGCATGACGCTCTGCGGATTGCTCTCGCCCATCTCGAATTCGTTGCGCACCACCGTCATCTCCGAATCGAGGTCTTTTTTCGCGATGAAGGAATTGACCATGCGGTCCGCCTCTAGGGAGATCGCCCATTGCAGGTTGTCGTCGGTCGCCGGCAGGAGTTCGTAGTAGTTGGTGCGGTCGAGCCAGGTCGTGCCGTTGGGCCGCGCGCCGCGCTGCTCGAATTCCTTGGAAATGTCCGGATGGGTCGGCGTGCCCTTGAACACCAGGTGTTCAAGTAGATGGGCCATGCCCGTCTCGCCATAGTTTTCGTGGCGCGAACCGACCAGATAGGTGATATTGACCGTCAGAGTCGGCTTGGAGGGATCGGGAAACAGCAACACCTTCAAACCGTTTTCCAGACGGTATTCGCTGATACCCTCGACCGTCGTGACGTGGCTCACGCCGGACGGCAAGACCACCTCGGCGCGCGCCGCACCGACCAGCAGCAAGACGCCGATCAGCAGCCGGGAAACTAGGGTTTTGAGAAGGTAGGCGATTGCGGATTTCACGGACATGGGGATCTCCTGAACAGGTTCCGCCGCCCCGTCCGACAACAAGCCGGGCGGCGCCGGCAAGTCGGATATGCTATCCGATAATATGCCCATTGAAAACAACAGCCCGGCGGGAGGCCATGTAACGGGCATCGCGATTCCCACCAGACCGATCACGGTGTCGGTTTTCCTGGCCTAAATCTGGTCAAGGGCGCTAATTTCACCACCGATGGTGCCAGTTCGCTCACGGTCTTAGTGAGAAAAGTATTCGTGTTCCGCACCTTCGGCTCCCTGCCGATTCCGAGTTACAATCCGGCCGTTCATGTTCCAACCGGATCGAAAGTAAAAGAAACCGGGGAGACATTCATTTCTTTTTTGGTTGGGGGAGAAACTTGTGCGTGGGATAGGATTGACTGTTTTTCGGGAGAACGGGCCGCTTCAGGTAATCAACGGAATCTGGTTAGTCGCGCTCACCGCGATGTCCTCGCTTTACATTGCCAATCTGGCGCCGATCAAAGCCGCCGGATTGAGTTCCCTGCTCATCGCCATCCTCATCGGCGTCTTTTATGGAAATACCCTGAGCAGTCATTTGCCCAGTAGCTGGGCAAAAGGCGTGCGGTTTTGCACAAAAGAAATCCTTCGTCTTGCCATCATACTTCTGGGATTCAGTTTTACTTTCCAGCAAATCGCGAGTACGGGTACTCGCGGCGTGGTCGTGGATATCATTATCGTCACCTCCACTTTAACCATTGGCTATTTTGTGGGCACCAGACTGTTGAAGATGGACGCCGACTTGTCCTTGATTTGCAGCGTAGGGCCGGCGATCTGTGGCGCGTCGGCGGTGTTGGCGGCAGAATCGGTGCTGCGTACTTCCCACGCCAAGACAGCGGTTGCAGTGTCGACGGTGGTGCTGTTTGGAACGGCCGCCATGTTTCTCTACCCATTCATCTACACCTATCTTCCCCACAATCTATCCGATACCGCCTTTGGTATATACATCGGCTCGACGATCCACGAAGTTCCGCAGGTCGTGGCGGCGGGAAATGTGATTAATGCGGATGTCGCCCAGACTTCGATTATTGTCAAAATGGCACGGGTGTTGTTGCTCGTGCCGGTATTGTTCGTCCTGGGGCTGGTTTGGAAAAAGATCCGCCCGCCTTCGCCTTACGATGACCGTCGGTCCAAGAGCGGCATGGTTCCCTGGTGGGCTTTCGTCTTCGTTGCCGCTGTTGCCATAAATTCCACGGTGTCTTTGCCGAAGCAGCTGCTTTATGGGATACATGAACTCGATGTTTTCCTGCTGACCATGGCGATGGGGGCGATAGGCATGGAAACCACCTATGGCAAATTCAAACAGGTTGGCGCCAAACCGTTCCTGCTTGCCTCGATCCTGTTTGTCTGGCTGGTTTGGGGCGGGTGGGCGATCGTCTATTTCCTTTGAGCCGAAAATAAGCCTGGGTCGTTTTGGTATTATCCGGCGCTTGCTGCGCAACTGCGAAAACCGGC
>CAYHXK010000329.1:0-3394 GCA_964360125.1 uncultured Sterolibacterium sp. | reverse complement strand
GTGCCTGGCGCATCACCAGGAGAGTTTCCTCTACACCCACTTCGAGGACATCTGCCGGATCATGAAGGCCTACGACGTTGCTTTCAGTCTCGGCGACGGACTGCGCCCCGGCTCGATTCAGGACGCCAACGACGCGGCGCAAATGGGAGAACTGAAAACCCTCGGCGAATTGACGCAGATCGCCTGGAAGCACGACGTGCAGGTGATGATCGAAGGCCCGGGCCACGTGCCCATGCACATGATCAAGGAGAACATGGACCTCCAGCTGGAGCTGTGCCACGAAGCGCCGTTCTATACCCTGGGCCCGCTCACCACCGATATCGCGCCGGGCTACGATCACATCACCAGCGCCATCGGCGCGGCGATGATCGGCTGGTACGGCACCGCCATGCTGTGTTACGTGACGCCCAAGGAACATCTAGGCCTGCCCGACAAGGACGATGTCAAGGACGGCATCATCGCCTACAAGATCGCCGCCCATGCCGCCGATCTCGCCAAGGGACATCCCGGCGCGCAGATCCGCGACAACGCCCTGTCGAAAGCGCGCTTCGAGTTCCGTTGGGACGACCAGTTCAACCTTGGGCTAGACCCCGACAAGGCACGCGAATTTCACGACGAAACGCTGCCGCAGGAAGGCGCCAAGCTGGCTCACTTCTGCTCCATGTGCGGCCCGCATTTCTGTTCGATGAAAATCACCCAGGATGTGCGCGATTACGCTGCCGCGCAGGGCCTGGCGGAAACCGAGGCGCTGCAAAAAGGCATGCAGGCTAAGGCGGTGGAGTTCGTACGGCAAGGCGGCGAGGTTTATAAAAAGCTCTGAGGGATCGCGAATCGATGGATATTTTTCCCCTTTGTGCCCCTTGTGCCCCTTGTGCCCCTTGTGCCCCTTGTGCCCCAGAGGGTACAGAGGGTACAGAGGGTGCAGAGGGCACTTGTGCCCCAGAGGGCATAGCGCATTTCGATCCGACTCTGACGGTAGACCTGGAAGATCCACGCGCCGTCCTGGCCGCCGTGGACGCGATCCTGCAGCAACGTTTCGGCCCCGGCTACGGCTTCCCCTTACTGGAACAAGCCGTCTCGGATTTGGCGCGAGCTTTCAGGGGCGAATATCCGGGCTTGCTGCGTTGCGACACCTACTACCACGATTTGCGTCATGCACTCGACAGCGGATTGGCGATGGCCCGTCTGCTCGACGGGCAAGCGGAAACCACCAGGCCGCAAGCTCCGGAGCATATCGATGGCGAGCATGCCCTGCTGGGAGTGCTGCTTGCCCTGTACCACGACATCGGCCTGTTGCGACGCAACGAAGAGGCGCATTTACAGGGTGCGCAACTCACGCCGGTGCACGAGGCGCGGGGCATCGAATTCATGCGCGACTATCTGAGCCGGACTTCCCTGGCCCATCTGGCGGAAAAAGCCGAACTGATCATGATCACGCGCCTGGTCTGGCACATGCCACCGGACATTTCGCCCCTGGATCGAGCGATCTCAAGCCTGCTGGGAACCGCCGATCTCTTGAGTCAACTGGCGGATCGCTGTTATCTGGAAAAATGCCGCGATTTTCTCTTCATCGAATTCAGCGCCATCGGCTTGGCGGGCTCACCCGATCTGACCTACCCAGACCCGGAAGCCTTGCTGAAGAATACCCCGAATTTCTACGCCTACCTGCTGAGCCAGCGTATCCACAAAGAATACGCCGATGCAGATCGCTATATGCAAATCCATTTTGGCGGCGAATGTCCCTACCAGCTAGCGATCCAGCGCAACTTCAACTTCCTGGAGCGGCTCTTGGCGAATGAGGAGCTCTCCAGTCTGCGGCGTCTGCCGCAGCGGGTAATCGACGCCAAGTAACTATCCTGAAAAGGCGCGGAAGACGGAAAGCTGGACTTTTTGTCATGATCAGCGCAACAGCCAGGTGAAACCCAGGAAAGCGGTCCAGCCCGGCGCGTTTCCGGCCAGGGGCGCTGCGGCGCCGGCGTCTAGTACCAGGGTAGGGGAAACATTGTAGGACGCTGCGGCGAGGAACTGGGTGGACGCGCGAGTACCCCGGCGCGTCGCGCCTGACAGTTCGGCGGTCGCTCCCCAGCGCTCGCCCAATGCCTTGGAGAAGCCCGCCGCCCAGGCGAGCTGGTGGCGGCTCTCGTCGGTCGTCGCCGTCCCCATCCGGGTGTAGGTCAGGTTGAGGTCGCCGCGCAGCGGGCCGTAGTCGTCGCTGTAAATACCGTTGATGCTGTAGTCGTGGTCACCGGAACCGAGTCCGTCCGCCGCGGTGGCCAACTTGACGCCCACTTCCAGGCCCAATGCGGAGGTGCCCGCCAGGGGGCGGCGGAACTTGAGCGCCAGGCTGCTATCGCCGTAACCGCGCCGACGCTGCCCCGTGGCTTCGCGCTGCAAGACTGCCGCCTCCCCGCCCAGCAGAATGCCGAAATTCTCCGTGAAGGCATGCTTTAGCAGCCAGGGAAAACCTGAGCGGGAACCGTCGCCGCCGGCTTTCTGCCAACCCGCCTCCAGCTCGAAGTGGCCCGGCGCGGACAAGTCCGCCGGGTTGGAAACGCTGGGCCGGTAAGGTGTCGCCGCGGGTTCGGCGGCCCGCGCAGGGTCCGCCAGCCCGGCGCCGAGCAAGGCGGCGATGTGCCATGCCGCACGCAGCTTCACACCCGGAACCCGGCCACGGCAGTTTGCAGGTTGGCGGCCAGCCCCTCCACGTGTTGGGCTGCCAGGCGCGCGCCGATATTCTTGTTGGCAAGACGCAACATGCTTTCCCCTTTCAAAACGAGCCTATTGCAAGACTCCCCCACGCCTGATTTTCTTCGCGGCGAGAGGGAAAAATTCAGGGTGTAGTCGGCGATTTCTGGCATGATCGGTTCTCAACGCCAACACCATATCGCCTACGCAATGTGGAGGCTACCATGTTTCAAGGTCGTGGGCTTTGGAGGCATCGTGTTGGCGTTGGACGACGATTTCTGGTGAGGGCGAGCCGTACAGGTTGATCCTGATTGCTTGCTATTCCTTGAGGTACCGCATGAGTTCCGGCTTCTGTGATTGCGACTGGTCTCGTCGGCTGGGTGAGGGCGCGACGCACCCGATTGCACGGATGGCGGGTCGTCTGGCTGGGTTGCCCGTCGTAGCAGAGACCGCTCCTGCGCCCTGCTCGCGCCTTGCCTGCCGACCCGGCTGCGGCGCGTGCTGCATTGCGCCTTCCATCAGTTCCCTGGGAAAACCCGCCGGCATGGCTTGCACCCATCTCAACCGGGATTTGCGCTGCGAAATTTTCGGCCGACCCGAGAGGCCGGCGTGCTGCTCCGGGTTGCAGCCTTCAGAGGATATGTGCTGTAGTTCGCGCGAGCATGCGATCGCCTGGCTTACTGAACTGGAGTCAGCGACAGCGGAAAGT
>CAYHXK010000328.1:0-3397 GCA_964360125.1 uncultured Sterolibacterium sp. | reverse complement strand
CCGACCAAACTCGACGACTTGAAACGCACCCTGGAGCGCTGGCTGGCGGTCGCGCAACCGGTAAAGGAGGCGGCGGCCATGGCGAGCATGGCGAGCGGCGGCGCGCCCGACGAGCCGGCGGGCGAGGCGCCGGTGGTCCAGTTGAGCAAGCTGGTGGAGATGGTCGGCGACGACCCGGCGGTGCATGCGCGGCTGCTGGCCAAGTTCCTCGCCGCCGGGCGGCGCAATCTGCAAGACATTACCGCCGCGCGCGGCCGCGGCGCGGCGGCGGAGCTCGGCGCGCTGGGCCACAAGTTCAAGTCGGCCGCCCGCGGCATGGGCGCGGAAGCGCTGGCGCAGACCTGCGAAGCGCTGGAACGGCAGGGCCAGGCGGGGGATCTGGCCGCCTGCGCGCGGCTGGTCGATGAACTGGCGGCACGCTTTACGCCGGTGGCGGCATTCATCGAAGCCCATATCGAGACACCTTTGGCCGGCGGAAATCCGGACCGACCCAAATGAGCGACACGCTGCCCGCCATCGCCACCGATCGCCTGGCGGTCGGGCTCTACGTCCATCTCGATCTGGGCTGGCTGGATCACCCGTTCTCCTTCAACAACTTCAAGATCCATTCCCGGGAGCAGATCGACACCATCCGCTCGCTCGGGCTCAAGCAGGTGCGCTACGATCCGGACAGGAGCGATGTCGTACCGCTGGCGGTGCCGAACCCACAGGCTGCGATGCCGCCGCCGCCGGCGGCCGCATCGCAAGCCAGCGTGCAGGCACAGGAAGCCAAGCGGCGGCGCGTCGAGAAGAATCGGCGACTGCGCGAGAAGATTGCCGGTTGCGAGAAGGAGTTCGTCAAGGCGGCGAGCGTCGTCAAAAATATTTCCCGCAACCTGCTTTCCAATCCCAAGGCAGCGATCGAAGGCGCCAGGCAACTGACCGACCAGTTGGTCGAGTCCCTGCTGGCGGATCGCGACGTGGCGATACACCTGATGAACGACAAGATCGCCGGCGAGGAGGTGTACTACCATGCGCTGAATGTGGCCATGCTGGCCGCCATGGTCGGCAAGGGCATGGGCATGGACGCGGCGGCGGTGAAGGTCGTCAGCCTCGGCGCGCTGTTCCACGACATCGGCAAGCTGGACATTCCGGACAAGATACTGCTCAAGAAGGAGCAGTTGACCCATGCCGAAGTGGATTTTCTGCGCCAGCACTGCGCCTACGGAAT
This sequence comes from uncultured Sterolibacterium sp., assembly GCA_964360125.1. Taxonomy (GTDB): domain Bacteria; phylum Pseudomonadota; class Gammaproteobacteria; order Burkholderiales; family Rhodocyclaceae; genus JACRAR01. The sequence goes on along the minus strand of CAYHXK010000328.1, from coordinate 2,187 downwards.
CGATCTCGGCAAGCGTGTCGGTTTGCCGGCCGAGGTGATCGCAGTCATCGCCCAGCACCATGAAGCGATCGACGGCAGCGGCTATCCGACCGGCTTGACGGGCGACAGGATCTCGCTGGCGGCGCGGGTGGTGGCGGTGGTCAACGTCTATGACAACCTGTGCAATCCGGTGAATATCGCCGCGGCCATCACGCCGCATGAGGCCCTTTCCCTGATGTTCGCCAAGCAGCGCGCGCAGCACGACGCCCTCGCCCTGGGCAAGCTGGTGCACATGCTCGGCGTCTATCCGCCGGGGTCGGTGGTGCGCTTGTCCAACGACATGATCGGCATGGTGCTGTCGGTGAACACGGCCAAGCCCCTGCGGCCCCTGGTGATGGTGTACGACGCCGCGGTACCCCGGCATGAGGCCATTTCCATCGATCTCGAGGACGAGCCGGAGATCAACATCGGCAAGTCCTTGCGCCCCGCGCAGTTGCCGCGCCAGATCTTCTAGTATCTGAGCCCGCGCCGGCGCACCACCTACTATTTCGACGCCGCGGATGGCCCCGCCCCGCCGGGCGTCTGAAGCCGGTTTTCGACCATGCCTTTCCAGACCGCCACCCTCGATGCCGCCCTGCTCGCCGCCAGCGACGAGTTGCTGCTGGTCGTCGATCCGGCGACGCTGCTGATCGTCGCCGCCAATCCGAAAGCCTGTGCGGCGCTCGGCTACACCACCGAGAAGCTGATCGGCCGACCGATTACCGAGATCGAGAGCGCGCTGCAGGATGTGTTCTACTGGAACGCGGTCGGCGCGGGCAATCTCGATGAACTCAACAATGCCGAGGGGCTGTATGCCTGTGCCGACGGCAGCCTGTTCTCCGTCGACAAGTCGGTGCGGGTGGTGGAGACGGCGGAAGGACGTTTGCTGGCGATACGCGCCCGCGATGCCCATGCCCGGGAACGCGCCGACGCCGAGCTGGCTTCAGCCAGCTCGTTGCTTGCGGCCACCCTGGAATCGACGGCGGAGGGCATTCTGGTGCTCGATCTCGATGGGCGGATTGTCAACTTCAACCGTCGCTTCGCCGCGATCTGGCGGATTGCCGACGAGATGTTGCATGGCCGCGACGACCGTGCCATCCTGCATCACCTGCGGCGGCAAATGGCCGAGGGTTTCCGCGGCCAGCGGCGTTTTCTGCGGCTGCTGGTCAGCCACGAGGCGGACACGCTGGATACCTTCGAGCTGACCGACGATCGCACCATCGAGTGCCGTTCGCGCCCGCAGTCGATGCAAGAGCACGTGCTCGGCCGCGTCTTCACCTTCACCGACGTGACGCAGCGCAAGCAGGCGGAACGGCAACTGCGCCAGGCGAAAGACGCGGCGGATGCGGCGAACATCGCCAAGAGCGCCTTTCTGGCGACGATGAGCCATGAAATCCGCACGCCGATGAACGGCATCATCGGCATGGCGGAACTGCTGGCGGCGAGCGCTCTGGCCGGCGAACAGCGCAAGATGCTGGGGGCGATCGAGGACTCGGCGCATGCCCTGCTGCACATCATCAACGACATCCTGGATTTCTCGCGCATCGAGGCGGGCAAGCTGGAAATCCAGAGCGAGCCGATGTCGATCGCCGCGACGCTGGACTCCGTCGCCGACATCCTGGCGCCCACCGCGGCCAAAAACGACCTGGATTTATCGCTCGACATCGACCCGGCGATCCCCGCCTGCCTGCTGGGCGATCCGATGCGGCTGCGGCAGATCCTGTTCAACCTGGGCGGCAATGCCCTCAAGTTCACCGCCGAACGCGCCGAGCGGCGCGGCCAGGTCGGCATCCGCGCGGTGCTCGAGTCGGGCGGCGCGGCGGAGCCATGCAACGTGCGCTTCACGGTCCAGGACAACGGCATCGGCATGACGGCGGAAGCGGTGAGCCGGCTGTTCCAGCCCTTCACCCAGGCCGACAGCACCACCACCCGGCGCTTCGGCGGCTCCGGACTGGGCCTGTCGATCTGCGCCCGGCTGACGCAGATGATGGGCGGCGAGATCTCGGTCGCCAGCCAGCCCGGCGCAGGTTCGACCTTCACCGTGCGCCTGCCCTTCCTGCCGGCGCCGCCGCAAGTCGAAACTTTGCCTGCCGCAGCGACCCGTCCGCCACCGTCGGGACCGGCCACTGCCGCAGCGGCCGGAGGATTGATCCTGGTGGCCGAAGACAA
>CAYHXK010000327.1:0-3423 GCA_964360125.1 uncultured Sterolibacterium sp. | reverse complement strand
GCCATTACTTCATCGGCACCGGCGATCCGAAGAACATGCCGGTGGCGCGCCAGGACCTGATGCGCAGCGTCTACCGGCGCTATTTCACCCTGCCGGGCAAGCTGTTCCCTAAACTGGTCGGCGCGCGCGACCTCACCCCCGACGTGCTCGACGAGTGGTACAGCTATTACAACCAGTGTTCGGAATGCCGCCGCTGCTCGGTGTTCTGCCCCTACGGCATCGATACCGCCGAGGTCACCATGGCCGGGCGCGAGATTCTCGACTCGGTCGGTTACGGACAGAAATACTCGAACGAAATTATCGCCAAGGTGCACAAGATCGGCAACAACCTCGGCCTGCCCGGTCCGGCGCTTGAGAACACGCTGGAAGGACTGGAGGAAGACGTCCTCGAAGATACCGGAATTGCCGTGCGCTATCCGCTCAATGTTAAGGGCGCCGAAGTTCTCTTTGTCACGCCTTCCGCCGACTTTTTCGCCGAGCCCCACATCGAGAGCCTGATCGGCTACGGCAAGGTATTCCATGCCGCGGGCATCTCCTGGACACTCTCCACGAAAGCCTCCGAGGCCGGCAACTTCGGCATGTTCATCGGCAACTACGAGCAGTTGCGCTTGATTGCCCTGCGCGTGCGCGAAGCGGCGCTGGAACTCGGCGTCAAGCGCATCGTGGTCGGCGAATGTGGCCACGCCTGGCGCGTCGCCTACAGCTTCTGGAACACCCTGACCGGCATCGGCGACGGCGCCAACGACCCGTTTGCGATACAACTGCAGAGCCAGCTCGACCACCGCTACAAGCAGCCGATGCACATCTGCGAGCTGACCTGGGACCTGATCCAGCAGGGCGCGATTTCCTTCGACAAGGAAGCCAACGACCATCGCATCATCACTTTCCACGATTCCTGCAACGTCGCGCGCGGCTCGCGCATGGGCGACAGCCCCGGCGGCCAGTTCGAAATCCCGCGCAACATCATCCGCGCGGTGGCCAACAAGTATGTCGAAATGGCGCCCGGCACCACGCACGAGCAGACTTTCTGTTGCGGCGGCGGCGGCGGCCTACTCACCGACGACCTGATCGACTTGCGCGTCAAGGGCGCGCTGCCCCGCATGGAGGCACTGCAGTCGGTGGTCGATAGCCAAGGCGTGAATTTCATGGCGACCATCTGCGCCATCTGCAAGGCGCAGTTCACCAAGGTCGTACCCTACTATGGCTTCAAGATGAGCATGATCGGCGGGGTACACCAGTTGGTCAGCACCGCCATCCGCCTCGGTCAAAAGTAAAAACCGGAAATTCCAGTACAAGAACCAACGGAGACAACCATGTCGGCGACACCCACCACCACGGAACAGCCCAACACCAAACTCAACTTCCGCCGTTACAAGGAAGGCGACACCAAGATTCATCGCTGGCAGGAACAGATATTCCAGGCCAGCTACACGCACAAGTGCCCGACCTATATCCAGTCTACGCCGCCTTGCCAGGGCAGCTGCCCATCCGGCGAAGACATTCGCGGCTATCTGGCCATCGCCCGCGGCACCGAAAAGCCGCCAGCCGGCATGCCTTGGCAGGAATACGCCTGGCGTCGCCTGACCCAGGCCAATCCCTTCCCGTCCGTGATGGGTCGCGTCTGCCCGGCGCCCTGCGAGACCGGTTGCAACCGCAACGAAGTCGAAGATCACGTCGGCATCAACTCGGTCGAGCACTTTCTCGGCGAATACGCCATTGCCAACAAGTTGAGCTTCAAGAAACCGGAAATCAGCACCGGCAAGAAAGTCGCCGTCATCGGCGGCGGACCCGCCGGCCTCTCCGTCGCCTACCAGTTGGCGCTGAAGGGTCACGAAGTCACGATTTTCGACGAACGCGAACTCCTCGGCGGCATGATGCGCTACGGCATTCCGGGTTTCCGCACGCCGCGCGACATCCTCGACGCTGAAATCCAGCGGATACTCGACCTCGGCGTAAAAACCCGCATGAAATGCCGCATTGGCACGGATATCACCCTGGAGCAAATCCGCAAGGACTATTCCGCGGTGTTCCTCGGCATGGGCGCCCAGGCCGGCCGGGCGTTGCCCATCCCGGATTGCGACGCGCCCAACATCGTCACCGCCACATCCTTCCTCAAAGCCTTCAACGAAGGTCGCCTGCAGCATGTCGGCAAGCGCGTGGTGGTGGTTGGCGGCGGCGATACCTCGATCGACGTCGCCACCGTGGCGCGCCGCCTCGGTCACATCCAGAACGCCCAGCCGACCGACATGGAAAAAGCCATTGCCGGGCAGATGGCCCAGGATGTCGCCGACATCTCCGTCAAGCAGGGCGCAGAAGTCACCCTGACCTCGGTATTCGGCATCGACAAGATGCAGGCCAACCAGCACGAGATCGAGCAGGCCAAGGCCGAAGGCATCGAGATACTCGGCGGCTGGGCGCCGCTCGGCATCGTCCGAGCCGCCGACGGACGCGCCACCGCGCTGCGCATCATCCAGTGCGAAGCCAAGTTCGTCGGGCCCAGGCTTGAAATCAAGAACATCGAAGGCACCGAACGCGATGTCGAAGCCGACCTGATCGTCTCCGCCATCGGCCAGGCGGTCGATTTCACCGGCCTGGAGGAGTTCAACAACGGCAAGGGCGCGGTGTCCACCGACAAGAATTACGTGGTCGCCGGCAAGCCGGGTACCTTCGCCGGTGGCGACGTGATCCGCCCGCATCTGCTGACCACCGCCATCGGCCATGGCGCCATCGCCGCCGAAGGGATCGAGCGCTTCCTGCAGGGCGAGGAAATGGAGCGGCGACCCAAGATCGATGTGCATCAGTTTGACATGATGCGCAAAATGATTGAGGAAAAAGGCCTGGAAATCAAGGAGGAGCACCAGCCGATGCGCGGCACCGACAGCAGCAAGGTCGGGGTGCACAACTTCGAGAACCGCTCCGACCGCTATGTGATCCCGCACGAGCAATTGTTCCTCGGGCATTTCCAGTACGTGCCGCGCGTCAAGCGCAGGATCATTACGCTCGACGCTCGATCCGCACTGGGAAATTTCGAAGAGCGGCTGGAATCGCTCGACGAGGCCGGCGCCATCGCCGAAGCCAAACGCTGCATGAGCTGCGGCATGTGCTTCGAGTGCGACAACTGCGTGGTGTATTGTCCGCAGACCGCCGTGTACAAGGTCAAGAAGAACGAATCCACGACCGGTCGCTATGTCGCCACCGACTACGACAAGTGCATCGGCTGCCACATCTGCGCCGATGTCTGCCCGACCGGCTACATCCAGATGGGCCTCGGCGAATGAAGCGTGAGGAGTGAGGAGTGAAGGGTGAGGAGTAAAATTAGCGTGATCTCAACCACCTTGCGTCGCCTTTGCCTTGCCATTGTGCTCGGATTATCCGCATGGGCGGCAGTCGCCGATAGCGGACGCATACCCAAGCCCATCGTGA
>CAYHXK010000326.1:0-3428 GCA_964360125.1 uncultured Sterolibacterium sp. | reverse complement strand
CGCTCCTACAGGTTCGATCAGCCCTTCGGCTTGGCCATCACCTGCTCGGCGAACTTGTCGTCGAACAGCGCGCCCTCCGCCACCAGCTGGCGGAACTTGACGAAGTCGATGACATCCTTGCCGGTGGTCTTCTTCGCATCGAAGGCGTTGAAACCCAGCCAGGCTTCGTGATTCATGTTGGCGGCGAGCCAGTGGCGGTTGGGCAGCTTCATCTGGTCCCAGAAGAATTTCTTCTTGCCGCGGATGCCGTCGATGGAGTTGATCAGGCAGTTGGGGAAGAGGTTGGCGAATTTCCACACCAGCCGATTGACCTCGGCGTCGAGCAATTCGAAATCGGTCTTGCATTCGGCGATCAAGGATTTCGCCGCGGCGAGCTTGTCGGCGGCGACCGGCTCGCCGTAGACGAGCTCGCCGTCATCGACATAGGTGTCGGTGCGCACCAGCGGATTCCTCACCCACAGTCCGTCCTTCTTCAGCACCGGCACCACCTTGGTGACCAGGCCCTTGTCCTTCATCTTGTAGGCGCTCCAGGTCTCGCAGGAGATGCAGTTGTACATGGCGTCTTCCATCGACAGGAACCACGGCAGGAAGTCGGTCGAACCGCCCACCGGCGCCGAGCCGTGCTTGGGGCCGGCCTGGCCGTAGATCGCCATATCGGAGGAAATGGTGATGTCGGTGGCCATGCCGACTTCCTGGCCGCCCGCCACGCGCATGCCGTTGACGCGGCAGATCACCGGTTTCTTGCAGTTGAGGACGCCATCCACCATGGCGTTGAACAAGTCCATGTAATCGCCGTATTCGTGGGGGCGTTTGGAATAGTAGGCGGCGTATTCGGCGGTATTGCCGCCGGTGCAGAAGGCCTTGTCGCCGACGGCGGTAAGCACCACCGCGACGATCTTGCGGTCGCTGGAAGCACGCTGGAAGCCGGCGATCACGCCCTTCACGATCTCGGTGGTGTAAGAGTTGTATTGCGCCGGGTTGTTGAGCCAGATCCAGGCGGAGAACAGGCCTTGCACCGTCGCACCCTTGTCGTCCAGCACCGGGCGTTCCTCGTAGATCACCGACGGCGCCTCCTGGCCGAAGTGGCTGTCGTCGAAAAGCCGGTGATCCTTGAGTGCATTGTCCCTGCGCAGCCATTCCAGTGCCATGTCGATTCTCCTTGAGTAATTGTTTCGTGTATTCGATCAGAAATCCGGGGTCAGCACCACGCGCTTGCTCAACTGACCGTGGTGCACGGCTTCGAAGACCTGTTGGATCTGGCTCATCGGCCGCGTTTCGACGAAGGGGGCCAGCGCAATCCTGCCATCCACGCACATCTCCAGCACCTGCGGATATGCTCCCGGCGGGCAGCCCCAGGAGCCGATCAGTTCGGCATCGAAGGCCATCAGCTTCGACAACATATAGGACGTCTCGTCGGTGCCGTAGCCAACGACGACCAGCATCCCGGTAAAGGACAGCAGCGACAGCGCCAGTTCCTGGCCGGGCTTGCTGCCGGTGACCTCGAAGATTTTCCAGCCATAGTTGGCGGGCAGGCTCTGCGACTTGCAGTAAGCCTTGAACAGTTCCTTGACTTCCCTGGCGCTCTTGCCTTTTGGATCGATGGTGTAGTCGGCGCCGTAGCCTTGCATGAACGCCAGCTTCTCCGCGTTGATGTCGATGGCTATCACCGCCCTGGCGCCCATGCCCTTGGCCACCTGGGTCATGAAACTGCCGACGCCGCCGGCCGCGCCGATCACGATGACCCGGTCGCCGGCCTTGAGCCTGGCGCGCAGCGCCGCCTGGTATGGCGTGGTGACGGCATCGGCAACTACCGAGAGATGCTCCAGCGGGATCTTGCCGCGCTGATTCACGATGCACAGGTCCTGCGCCGGCACCGGAATGTGGCTGGAAAATCCGCCATAGATGCCCATCGAGTTGCCCGGCATTTTCTGGGCGAGGCAGCGGTTGCCGCGACCCGTCGCGCACAACTCGCAATGGTTGCAGGGCAGCACCGCCGGGACGATGACCTCCTTGCCGAGCACGCGCGCGTCGCCCGCCACCACCACCCCGGAGATTTCATGGCCGAGCGTCAGCGGCGGCTTCTGCTGCGTCGGCACGCCCAGGTAGAAATAGGAAATGTCGGTGTGGCAGACGCCGCAGCCGCGGATCTCCACCAGCGCCTCGCCGGCATGCAGCTCGGGCGTCGGGATTTCGGTGCGTAGCAGCGTGCCCGGCTCGCTCATCTGCCAAGTTTGTATCATCTTTGGAATCATTGATCCTCCAAAACACAAAATCTCACCGCGGAGTCGCAGAGACGCGGAGAATTCAAACAGTTCTTGATCTCTGCGATTTCTCTGCGTCTCTGCGCCTCTGCGGTAAAGGTCTTCACTGGTTTTTCCACACCGGCTTGCGCTTCTCGATGAAGGCGTTCAAGCCCTCGACGGCGTCGGCGGTGGACATGAGTTCCTTCAAGTAGATATGCTCGACAGTAGACAGCGCCTCGGGGAAGGGCTTGCCGGCGGCTGCGCGGATCGCCCGCTTGGTATGCAGCAGGGCGACGCGCGACAGCGACAGGAACTGATCGACGAACACACGCGTGTCCTGGGCGAAAGTCGCACGCGGGAACACCTTGTTAAGCAGGCCGAGATTCAATGCCTCCTGCACGCCGATCAGGCCGCCGCCGAGCAGCAACTCCATCGCCTTGGGCAGAGGCAGGGTCTTCGGCATCAGGATCGCCGCGATGGGCGGGAACACGCCGAGCTTGATTTCCGGCTGGCCGATTTTCGCATCCTCGCTCGCCACCGCCATGTCGCAGGCAAGCGCCAGTTCGCAGCCGCCGCCCAGCGCCGAGCCGTTCAACGCCGCCACGGTCGGCAGCGGAAAAAACATCAAGCGCTTGACGATGCCGTGAAACACTTCGAGCATTTTCTCCACCTTGTCGGGGGTGTGATCCAGCACGTCCACCCCGGCGGAGAAGACCTTCTCCCCTTTGGCGGTAAGCATCAGTACCTTGACGGAATCCTCCTTGGCCGCCCGATCGAGCGCGCGGTTCAGTTCTTCCATCAATGCAATGTCGAGCACGTTATACGGCGGCCGGTTGATGGTAAGCGTCAGCAGACCTTCGGCGCAGGTGGTTTCGAGGAACTTGTAGTCAGACATGGTTCACGCTCACCTTTCGGTTTAAAAAAGTTCGTCCATCTCGTCCGCCCCGACGCCCGGCGGCATGCCGCCGTATTGCTGCATGTAGGCCTGGATCAACTGATTCTCGCGCTGGCTGAAGAAGGGCGCCTCCTCGACGACGAAGAATCTGGCGCTATCGGCCTTATCCAGCAACTCTTCCAGCCCCACGCGCAGGTTGGCGACGCCCTTGATCGTCAGCACTTTCTTGTCGGCATCGAGCAACTGGAATACGCCTGATGCCGAACCCACCCCGGTTAAATTGGCGGCAT
>CAYHXK010000325.1:2441-3431 GCA_964360125.1 uncultured Sterolibacterium sp. | reverse complement strand
ATCTTGGAGCGGGAGAAGAGTCTCGAACTCTCGACCTCAACCTTGGCAAGGTTGCGCTCTACCAACTGAGCTACTCCCGCAAGACAGGCGCGAATTATAGCGAGTTCATGAGGAGTGTCAACATTCAACGGCTTATTTGCTGCGGCTGGATATCTCCGGCCAGGCCATTTTCAAATAATAAACCATCGACCATAAAGTCAAAATAACCGCAAACAGGATAAGCCAGTTGCCGAGCCACAACATGCTCACTCCTGCCAGGGAATCTGCATAAAGCAGGAGTGGGATGGCGACCATCTGCGCCGTGGTTTTGAGTTTACCGATGAGCGACACGGCGACGCTGCGGGCAGCACCAATCTTGGCCATCCATTCGCGCAGCGCGGAAATGGCGATTTCTCGACCGATGATGATGAATGCAAGGATGGCATCGGTGCGCTCAAGCTGCACCAGTATCAACAATGCCGCAACCACCATCAGCTTGTCGGCAACGGGATCAAGAAAGGCACCGAAAGCCGAAGTCTGGCCGAGCTTTCGGGCAAGCCAGCCATCGAGCCAATCGGTGATGGCGGCGATGACGAAGATCACCGTTGCCGCCAGGTTTTGCTCATGCAGCGACAACCAATGCAGCGGCGCGTAGAACACGCCGACGAATAGCGGAATCAGGACAATGCGTGCCCAAGTCAGCAAATTAGGGATATTGAGCGGCATCGACGAATTAATAGTTTTCCGTAGGCATCAGTGTAATTCATTGTGTATCGCTTCCGCCAGTTTACGGCTGATTCCCTCTACGCGGCAAAGATCTTCTATCGTGGCGCGAATCACCCCCTGCAGACCGCCAAAGTGCGCCAGTAATTTTCGCCGACGCGCCGGACCGATGCCTGGCACATCCTCCAACGTCGAGCGGCCGCGCGTTTTGGAACGCCTTGCCCGGTGTCCGGTGATGGCGAAGCGGTGGGCCTCGTCGCGCACTTCCTGGATCAGATGCAATGCCGG
>CAYHXK010000325.1:0-2431 GCA_964360125.1 uncultured Sterolibacterium sp. | reverse complement strand
GGATGACTCGCCGCTAGCTTCAACGGCGCCACCCCATGGCCGATGATCAAGGTTTCAAGTCCCGCACGGCGTCCTTCCCCCTTGGCAACGCCGATTGCAGCGAGATGCTCCAGCCCCAATTCGGCAAGCACTGCATGCGCCACGCCTAGTTGCCCCTTGCCGCCATCGATCAGGATCAGGTCGGGTGCCACCGCATCCCCCGCCGCAAGCTTTTCATAGCGCCGCGTCAAAGCCTGACGCATGGCGGCATAATCATCCCCAGGCTGAATGCCGGCAATATTGAAGCGGCGGTATTCGCTATTTTTCATTGCCCCATCGACGCACACTACACAGGAGGCCACGGTACCCTCCCCTTGCGTATGGCTGATGTCGAAGCACTCGATACGTTGCGGCGGCTCGCTCAGGTCAAGAGCCTCGCGCAAAGCTTCCAGCCGTTGCAGTGCGCTGGAGGTCGCATGGCGGTGAGACTCCAAGGCGAGCCGGGCGTTGTTCCCGGCCATTTCCAGCCAAGCTCGTTCCATCTCGTTTCTGGGCAGTCCGACGGCGACATTTTTTCCCGCAGCCTGGAGCACGGCGGTGCAAGCAAGGCTGACATCGTGGCTGAGGATCAGGCGCGCCGGGAGAGGGTGGACCAGATAGTGCTGCTCGATGAATGCAAGCAAACCTTCCTCCGCATTGCATTCCGTCGCCTCACGCGGAAAATGCGGGTGATCGCCAAGATGCAAGCCGCCGCGCACCATGGCGAGATTGACGCAGAATCCATCCTCTGTCGCGATGGCTGCGAGGATATCGGCATCCTCTTCGCCTGTGCTGCTGACATATTGACGATGCAATATCGCTTGCAAGGCGCGTACCTGATCGCGCAATGCCGCGGCCTCTTCGAAGTGCAGCAAGTCTGCGGACGTGTGCATGGCTGCGGATAAACGCTGGATAACCTCGCCGTGCCGTCCACGCAGGAACAGGGTGGCCAGACGCACATCGGCGGCATATTCCTCGGCCGAGATCAAGCCCACACAGGGCGCCTTGCAGCGTCTGATTTGGTGCAACAAGCAGGGTCGCGAGCGATGGGCGAACACGGCGTTCTCGCAAGTGCGCAACAGGAAAGTTTTCTGTAAAAGCTGAATACTTTCGCGTACCGCGAGGCTGTTCGGGTAGGGGCCAAAGTAGTGGGACTTCTTATCGAAGCCGCCTCGATGGAATGCCAGCCGCGGGAATGCATGACTGGTCAGAACAATGTAGGGGTAGGATTTGTCGTCGCGGAAAAGGATGTTGTATTTCGGCGCAAGCCGCTTGATCAGAGTGTTCTCGAGGATCAGCGCCTCGGCTTCGGAGCGCGTCGCGGTAATCTCGACTTGCGCCACCTGGGTCAGCATCAAGGCAATGCGCGGACTCTGGGATGTTCTCTGGAAGTAGGAACTGACGCGCTTCTTCAGATTTTTTGCCTTGCCGACATAAAGCACCTCGCCGTTCTTATCGAGCATGCGATAGACGCCAGGATCCAGCGGCAACGCCGCCAGCATCGGTTCCGCCTGGAAGGGATCAGGCAAATCGCTCAAGCTCAGCTCGGACAGCGATGAAGACCTCGGCGAAGCTCTCGCTGCTGAGCCGCCGCGTCTGGGTGTTGTAGCGGCTGCAATGATAACTGTCGATCAGGATCTGTCCATTTCCCAAGGCGTGGCGGGCGCCATGCGCGAAGGCAAGGGCGCTTTGCTTCAACCCGTTTGCCAACAACACCGCCTTGTGCGCTACCCCGCCCAGAGCCAGGATTACCCGCAGTTCCGGCGAACGCTGCAGTTCATCGGCGAGAAAGCGGTTGCAGGTGCCGACTTCAGCCGTCTCCGGCTTGTTCTGCGGCGGCAGGCATTTGACGGCATTGGTGATGCGGCAGTCGATCAGTTCGAGTCCATCGTCGGCGGCCAAAGACTCGGCACGACTGGCGAAACCGAAGCGATGCAGCGTTTGGTACAGCAGGATGCCGGCATGGTCGCCGGTAAACGGCCGGCCGGTTCGATTGGCGCCATGCATGCCGGGCGCCAGGCCGACGATCAGCAGCCGCGCCCGCGGATCGCCGAATGGCGCTACTGGACGGGCATGGTAAATGGGATACTGCTGGCGTACCTGCCGCAAAAAACCGGCCAGTCGAGGACAAGCCACGCAGGAGTTGAAAAATTCCGTAGGGGGAGTGGGATGCATTGGAAAGCTGGTCCGCGTCATGACGATAAGGGTAGGATTCTGACTTTAACCAATGATGCTTGTCCAGCGATGCGAGGAAAAAACTGGGATATCTTCTGCAGCGTCGTCGATAATTTCGGCGATATCGGCGTCTGCTGGCGTCTGGCACGACAATTGGCGGCCGAGCACGGATTGTTTGTCCGCCTGTGGGTGGATGACCTGGACAGCTTTCGCCACCTTTGTCCGGAAATCGATCCTC
>CAYHXK010000324.1:0-3433 GCA_964360125.1 uncultured Sterolibacterium sp. | reverse complement strand
TGAATTTCGGCACGCTCAAGCTCGCCGTCGCTGCGGATCTCGATATAGATGGTCAGGTTGCCGTAAAGCTTGCCCCGCGCGGCATCGGGATAGTTCAAGTTGCCGATGCGCTCGACCTTCTGCCGCCAGTCCTCGATATATTGCGCAGGCACATATTCCTCGGTGCGGGCGCCAATGAACTTTTTGCGCGGCCGCTTGTTGTACTCTTCGGTCTGCCTGTCGATCTGCGCTTCCAGCCGGGCGATGGCCATGGCGCTGGAGCGCAGGTCGAGTCCCGCGAGACTCCCGGCAACCACCGGGGCGGCATCGGCCCGTTTAGCCTCAGCAAGAACCGACTTGTTGCTTTTTGCCTGGGTCAGCAGTTTCTGCTGTTGTGCTTCGAGCTCTGCCACGCGTCGCTTCGCCTCGCTTGGATCCTGGCTCTCGCGCTGCTCTTGCAAGGCCGGCAGCGGTGTCCTGGCGAGACGCTGCTCTTCCGTGTCGCCGCCGCCGTCGAGGTTGGCCTGCGCCAATGCCTGGGCATCCTGCGGCTTGCGGGCACTCTTGCTGTTTACCAGAACCACATCGAGCGCGCGGTCCTTGGCAAGCAACAGCGCCTCGGGCAGGCGAAAATGAATCGACAGGATGACGCCATGCAGCAGCAGCGAAATCGCCAGCGCCAGGGTGAGGTGGCGCGAGGAAGGATCCATGCGCGCGAAAGGATCCGACTGGACGAAACGATTCAGCATGACCGGAGATTTTACTCTGTCAATGGCTCCCCCTCGAAAGCGACATCAGAGAGGTTTACCCCTTCTAATTCCGGCGGTTCCGCCAGCGTCTCGACATACCGCGCCCGCGCCTCGGCATCGAACAGGTCGATTTTCTCGATCTCGATGCGTATTCGCACGCCACGCTCCAGCGCCGGCATTGAGGGGATGCGCAGCACCAGCGGCAGATGTTCGAGCCGCACCAGGCTCTCGCGCAGCACCCGAGCCTCGGGCTTTCTGAGATCTTCCTGCAGCAGCCAGCGCAGGCACCAATAACGCTCCATGCCGCGCTGGAATTCGGCATAGGCGGCATAGGTCAGTTCGAAATCGCGCAGCGCCGCCAGCATGGCTTCGGATTTCGCCGTAAAGGGCGGCGTTTCATCCCGCAACCAGGCAATCAGTTGCCACTGGTTGAGCAGATCGACGTAGCGCCGCAGGGGCGAAGACGACCAGGCATAGCAATCGACGCCGAGTCCCTCGTGCGGTGCGGCAACCGTGGTCATGCGCACCTTGCCGGCGGACTGCGCCCGGTACAAGGCGGCGATGCCGGCATTGGCGAGTTCGCGGCCCCAGGTCGAGTTGGCGAAAATCATCAGTTCCGCCACCAGCTTGTCCAGCGGCGAACCTCTGCGGCGCTCGCCGATCTCGATGCGACCCGGTCCCTGGGGCGTGGTCGCCTGCCAGTCGACGACAAAGTTATAATCGGCCTGGTTCTGGTTGGCGCTGCCGCGACCGGCTTCGAGCACCGTGGAAAATTCCCAGAGCAGCTTGAGTTCGTCACGAAAGGCAAAATCGGGCAACTCGCCGGCCAGCGTGGTTTCGTTGAACAGCGGCTCGATATCATGGTGGCGCAGGTTGGCGACCACCGGCACGCGCTCGAGGCGGGTCACGTGGCTAGTCACGCGCAGATCCGGGGCAACCTCCAAGTACAGCGAGAGCGCAGGACAGTCGCACCCGGCGGCAAGGGTGTAACGCTCGACGATGGCGTCCGGCAGCATGGTGATCTTGCGGCCCGGCATGTAGACGGTGGACAACCTGCCGCGCGCCAGGCTGCCCAGCGCATCGTCGTGGCGTATGCCCAGGCCGGGCGCGGCGATATGGATGCCGATGCGCCAGCCGCCATCCGGCCGCTGGGTGACCGAGAAAGCATCGTCGATTTCCGTCGTATGCGCGTCATCGATACTGAAGGCGGCGACGTCCGCGGTCGGTAACCCTGAGAGTTTTTCCAAACTCCCTGGCAAAGCGAGTTCCACCATCTCGTCGTCGAACCCGGTGCCATGCGGAAAGTACTCGAACAGGAAGCGGCCGAGATGGTAGTCGTGGCTGGAGGCCAGGGCGCCGCATTGCTCCAGCAAGCGCGGGGCCGACAAGCCGGTCTCCGCGCACGCCGCTTCAAAGGCCTTGGTTTCTAGCCGGTTGCGGTCGGGCTTGTAGAGGAGCTGGGCAAGCAGCGGAGGAAACTCCGGCGGAAGCTTTCCTGCTTGCAATTCGGCGGCCATGCGCTCTATCGCCAGCGCTTGCTGGCGTTTTTTCTCCAGCCCGGCCAGCGCCGCCTGCAAGATTTCCGGCGGCGCCTTGCGGAAGCGGCCCTTGCCCTTGCGATGAAAATACATCGGCGCCGAATGCAGGCGCAGCAACACTGCTGCTGCTTCGGCCGGCTGGGGGGGATGGCCATAGTAATCGCGCGCCAACGCCTCGAAGCCGAATTCGGCCTCGGCACAAGCCTCCCAAAGGAAGTCGGTGTCGATATTTTCCGCCTCGATTTCGGCACGCTCGAGCAGCTCGGCCGGGGCCGGCAAATCGAAGCGCAGCAGGACGGCAACAGCCTTCACCTTGCTGCGCTTGCCGCTGGGGAGTTCCACCTGCAGCGAGGTATTATTGTCGGCGAGGACGGTGCCGGTTTTAAATGCGCCGTCTTCTTCGAAAAGAATATTCATGGGGAAAGACAAGGGAGCGGGGGGCGCATTGTACCCTGTTACCCATGTTTCCCAAGCCTGCCAGGGCCGGAACCAAACAGGGTTGCTTGGTGAAGCCGCTAGCTGGCGGCGGCGCTGGCGACCAAGGCCTCGCTGTGCATGGCGTAGCCGCTCGATGTGGCGTAGGGAGCAAGTTCCACCGCCACGCCTGCCGCCAACGTGGCCTGGGTTTCGAGAGGCAGGCGGGCAAGACTGCCGGCAACGCCCCCGGCAAGATCGAGAAAGCCCTGCCAGTAGGCGTCCGCATCGGCAAAACGGGATATAAAACGGACCGGCGCGATTTCGCTCTGCGCAAACCCGGCGTCCTCCAGCAGCGGTTGCAACAGCGCGGGGTCGCCGTAACGGAAGACCGAGGGACGCGGCTGCTTGGGCGGCGGCATGAGGCGCCGCAAACAAGCCAGGGCACACTCCACCAGGGGAACCTGCGCGGCTGTCCCCCACACCGTAAGCGCGATGCGGCCATTGGCGCCGAGGACGCGCCGGGCTTCGCGCAAGGCGCGCGCGGCATCGGGGAAAAACATCAGACCGAGGCCGCAGAGCACGCGCTCGAAGCTCCCGTCGGCAAACGGCAGTGCTTCCGCATCGGCGGCAACCATGCACAGATTGGGGTGCTCGCTACCAGCAGCCAACTGTCTTTCGGCGATATCCGTCGCGACCACTAGTAGTCAGTCATGCCGCCATTGATGGATAAAGCCGATGAAGCTTGCTGCG
>CAYHXK010000323.1:0-3437 GCA_964360125.1 uncultured Sterolibacterium sp. | reverse complement strand
CTGAACCAGCACGATCTGGAAGATATTCATACCCTGATCCAGACGCAGGTCAGCAAACGCCGCATCCGGCTTGAGTGGTCGGCGGCGATGCCGGCGGAGTTGCCGGCGCCGGCCAGTCTGGTGCGCCAGATTCTCATCAACCTGTTGCTCAACGCCGTACAGGCGGCGGCCGAAGGCGGCCAGGTGAGCTTGTGGCTGGGCAGGAGAGATGGTTCGGAACCCTTCCTGTCGATGGTGATCCGCAATGACGGAACCCTGCTCAGCGACGAACAGCTTGCCCATCTGTTCGAACCTTTCGCGTCGACTCGCGTCGGCGGGCACGGCCTCGGCCTGTGGGTGACCTACCAGATCGTGACCCAGCTTGAAGGCCGCATTTCCGCCAGGAATATCGACGGCCAGGTCGAGTTCGTGGTTAACCTGCCTCTTGGAGAAACCCCATGCAGCACCGCATCGGCCTGATCGAGGACGACCCCATCATCGGCGAGGCGCTCTCCGCGCGGCTCGACTTCGAGGGTTTCGCCTGCGACTGGTACCGCGATGGCAAATCCGCCCGGCGCGGCCTCGGCCAGCGCCGCTACAGCGTGGTGGTGAGCGATATCAACCTGCCGGACATCGGCGGCGAGCAACTCTTCCGCGACCTGCTTGGCAGCGGCCAGGTCATTGCCCCGTTCATCTTCATCACCGGCTACGGCGCCATCGATCAGGCCGTGCGCCTGCTCAAGCTGGGGGCGCACGACTACGTCACCAAACCATTCAACGTCGGCGAACTGCTCGGCAAGATCCGCGGTTTGTGCGAGCACCAGCAACCGGCGGCCGATGCCACCGCCCGGCTGGGTATTTCCACCGGCATGCGGCAGATCGAGGGACTGCTGCCGCGGCTGGCGGCCAGCCGTAGCGCGGTACTGATCTCCGGCGAGTCCGGCGCCGGCAAGGAAGAGGTGGCCCGTGCGCTGCATCGTGCAGGCGACGCAGAGAACAAGACGCCTTTCGTTGCGGTGAATTGCGGAGCGATTCCCGAGAACCTGATCGAGTCGGAACTGTTCGGCCACGACAAGGGCGCATTCACCGGCGCCGACCGCGAGCGTCACGGGGTTTTCGAGCAGGCAGACGGAGGATCCCTGTTCCTCGACGAGATCGGCGAAATGCCACCCTCCATGCAGGTCAAGCTGTTGCGCGCGATTCAGGATCGGGCGGTGGTTCGCGTGGGCGGCGCCACCCCACGCAAGGTGGATATCCGGCTGATCTGCGCCACCCATCACGACCTCAAAGCCATGGTGGAGCAAGGTGATTTCCGTGAGGATCTGTATTACCGCATCCACGTCATCCACTTGCATGTGCCTCCCCTGCGCGAGCGGCAGGAAGACATACTCTGGCTGGCGGCCCACTTTCTCGACGAAAGAGCGAACAAAGGCGATGCCCGTCGCACGCTGACTGCCGAGGCCGAACGCGCCTTGACCCGCTATCCTTGGCCGGGCAACGTGCGGGAGTTACAGCACTGTCTTGAGCGCGCCAGCGTTCTCTCCCTGAATCCGTTGCTGAATGCCGAAAACCTGTTCGGCGCCAGTGCTTCGCTGCCGGCGGAAAACGATACCCTCAAACAAGCACTCAGCGACCACCTGCAGGACTGCGAGCGCGCCTACATCCGGCGCGCGCTGATCGAGTGCGACGGCCGCATCGCCGACACCGCGACCCTGCTCGGCATCAGCCGCAAAAACCTATGGGAAAAAATGCGCAAGCGGGGCATGGGCAGCGATCCCGGCGAAGACGCCTGATTCCAATTCGGGATCGTCCGAAACTCAGACGCTGAACAAGGCGCGCAACTTCCCCAGATAATCCGCACCCGCCACGTCGCCCTCGGCCGGCGCCCAGGACGCGCGCTCCGCGGGGACCAGCGGCAGGTAGGGTCCGGCCTTGGTCTCGAAAAACACCGTAGCCGACTCCAGCGCCACCAGGCTATGCCAGGCGCCGTGCGGAATATCCACGCCGCGGCATTCACCGCCCGCCGCAAGCATTGCGGTCTGCGTGATCTGTCCGGCGTCGTCGAAAATCACCAGGCCCAGCCTGCCGCGCAGCACGATCATGGTCTCGTCCTTGCAGGAATCGAGATGCCGGTGCGGGGCGATGTAGGAGTCCGGCTCGATGGCGTTGAGCAGGCGCTGCGCGGGGAAATCGTCGGCCGGGTGGAAGTTGCGATTCCTGCGCCGGCGCGGGCTGGCTTGCGCTTCCCGGCTGACGGCATCGAGCAGGTTGGTATCGATCAACTGGATCATGAGTACACCACGTTGACGTTCTCCGCCGACAGCCATTCGTGCAGCGCAGCCAGCAGCGCATCGTCGAGGCGCACGCGCCAGGCGTCGGGCAGGCCCAGCTCCACTTCGGCATCGGCGTTGCGGTAACTCAGGCGCACCGGGCAGGCGCCGTTGCCGGGATTGCCGAGGTTACGATAAGGCGCCAGCAGGCTGCGGAGTTTCTCCGCGTCGGCCTGGCCATTGACGGCCAGATGCAGCATCTTGGCGAAGCGCCCGCGCGCCTCTCCCAAGGTCAGCAATTTGTCGGCGACGACGCGCAGGCCGCCGCTGAAATCGTCGCGCATCACCTTGCCCTCGACCAGCAGCAACTCGTCTTCCTTGATCTTGGCGCGCTCGGCCTCGAACAGTTCGTTGAACACCGACACCTCGAGTTGCGCGGTGGCATCGTCGAGCATGACGATGGCCATCTTGCCGCGCCGCGTCATCTGGGTGCGCGTCGACACCACGATGCCGGCCAGCAAGGCCGGCTCGCGCTGCGCCCCGGAGGAAGTCCCCTTGGGGGACGCTTCGAGTTGCGCCAGCGATTTCTTGACGAAGGGCGCCAGTTCGGCGCGGTAGGCGTGGTAGGGGTGGCCGGACAGAAAGAAGCCGAGCGCCTGTTTTTCGTTCAGCAGGCGCTCGCGCTCGCTCCACGGCGCCGCTTCGACATAGCGCGGGCTATGGGTTCCGCCGCCGGCATCGTCGAACAGGCCGCTCTGCATGGCATGGCGCTCGGCCTGCTCCGCCGCTTCCAGCGCCACGCCGACCGAGGCGAGCAGCTTGGCGCGATGGCTGTCGAGGCTGTCGAAAGCGCCGGCGCGGATCAGCGCCTCGATGACGCGGCGATTGACCGTGCGCTTGTCGATGCGGCGGCAGAAGTCGAACAGATCGACGAAGGGGCCGCTGCTGTTAGCTCCCTCGCGCGCCCTGAGGATCGCGCCGAGCGCCGACTCGCCGGTGCCCTTGATGGCGCCGAGACCGTAGCGAATTGTTTTGGCATCGACCGGCTCGAAACGTATCCCGCCGGCATTGATGTCGGGCGGCAGGAAATTGATGCCGTTGGCAATGCTGTCCTGGAGGAACAATTGCACCTTGTCGGTGTCGGCCAGTTCCGAGGACAGCGTCGCCGCCATGAAGGCCGCCGGGTGG
>CAYHXK010000322.1:0-3437 GCA_964360125.1 uncultured Sterolibacterium sp. | reverse complement strand
GACCACGACCGAAGGAAGTGGTCTGGACCACGACCGAAGGAAGTGGTCTGGACCATGGCGCCCTTGAGCAGCAGCGCTTCGAGCAAGATTGGAATCGCCGTCAGTTCGTTGGACTTCTCGGCACAGGCTTCCTGCCCGAGGATCAACTGCGCTTCCGTGGCAAAAGCGCTGACCAGATGCAAGGCCTGTTGCCCGGTCATCTTGATGCGCCGACTGGCCTTGCCGTCAATCGCCACCACCGTGCCTTCCGCCAGGGCCGGCAGCACACTGCCGACCCAGCGACGGAAACCCTTTTCCACGGCGCGCCGATCCAGCAAGCCAAACAGCCGCCCAAATGTATCGTGAGAGGGAATTCCGCTTTCGAGCTTCATAAATCGCTTCAGCCAGTCGATGCGCTCATTGGCCCACGCTTCGATCCCAACAAAATCGTCAACACCGCAGAGCAACGCGCATACCGTCACCACCAGCATCTCCACCAAGTCATGTTTCGACCGTCCCGCTACACGCGGATCCGGAACCCCCGAAAAAGCTTCCGCCAACGACAGCCGCTTGTTCGGAACATCCTGCTTCCCTGTCTCCATGAGTCGCCCCAAAAAGACAGGAAACTACACAAATCAAGGGGCTGTGAACGGCCCCCTAGCAACCAATTGAACGTAAACGACTATTTACACCGTCTACGACAATGGCATTCGCATTTTGATGCGATTGCCCTGCTT
Organism: uncultured Sterolibacterium sp.; assembly: GCA_964360125.1. GTDB lineage: Bacteria > Pseudomonadota > Gammaproteobacteria > Burkholderiales > Rhodocyclaceae > JACRAR01. The sequence continues at coordinate 2,721 of CAYHXK010000322.1, read as the reverse complement.
GATGCCGCCGAAGGTCGGCTCCAGCGCCGCGATCATGTCGATCAGCTTGTCGGGGTCGTTCTCCGCCAGTTCGATGTCGAACACGTCGATGCCGGCGAACTTCTTGAACAGCACCGCCTTGCCTTCCATCACCGGCTTGGCCGCCAGCGGGCCGATGTTGCCGAGACCCAGCACGGCCGTGCCGTTGGTCACCACGCCGACCAGGTTGGCGCGGCTGGTGAGGCGGCTGACCTGGGACGGATCGGCGACGATGGCCTCGCAGGCGATTGCCACGCCAGGCGAATAGGCCAGCGCCAGATCGCGCTGGTTGGTGAGTCCCTTGGTCGGGACCACGGAGATTTTTCCGGGAGTGGGGGAAGTGTGATATTCGAGTGCGGCGGCGCTGAGGTCTTTTTCCATGTGGGATGCTTGGAGCCTAAAATGTTCCGGGATAGGCGCCGCCGTCGAGCAGCCAGTTCTGCCCGGTGATGAAACCGGCCTGTGCGCTGCACAGCCAGGCGCAGGCGACGCCGAACTCGGCCGGGTCGCCGATGCGGCCGGCCGGGATGGTGGCGACCCGCTCCGCCAAGGCCGCTTCATAGGAAATACCCTTGGCCTTGGCGGCGCCGCCGACCACCGACCGGATCCGGTCGGTGTCGAAGAATCCCGGCAGCAGGTTGTTGATGGTGACGTTGTGCTTCACCGTCTTGCGCGCCAGCCCGGCAACGAAGCCGGTCAGGCCGGAGCGGGCGCCGTTGGACAGGCCCAGCACGTCGATGGGCGCTTTTACCGCGCCCGAGGTGATGTTCACGATGCGGCCGAACTTGCGGGCTATCATGCCGTCGAGCGTGGCCTTGATGAGTTCGATCGGCGTCAGCATGTTGGCGTCGAGCGCCTTCAGCCAGTCGTCGCGCGACCAGTCGCGAAAGTCGCCGGGCGGCGGGCCGCCGGCATTGTTCACCAGGATGTCCGGCTGCGGACAGGCCGCCAATGCCGCAGCGCGGCCTTCCGGCGTAGCGATGTCGGCAACCACCGCCTGCACCTGCACGCCGGTCTCGGCGCGTATCGCGGCGGCGCTTGATTCGAGCGCCTCGCGGCCGCGCGCCACGATGGTCACCTCCACTCCTTCCCGCGCCAACGCCAGCGCGCAGGCCCGTCCCAATCCCTTGCTGGCGGCGCAAACCAGTGCCCGCTTGCCCGCAATGCCGATATCCATATTGTCTCCCTAAAGTTTGATGAAGCTTGCCTAAATCGGCTTATCTTCAGGCCGGCGTCAGCTTGGCGACAGACAACGCCAGCCATTTCATGCCGGCGTGGCTGAAATTCACCTGCACCCGGGAATCCGGGCCCGAGCCTTCGGCATTGATGATGACGCCCAGGCCGAACTTGCCGTGCATCACGTTTTGGCCGATGCGGAAGCCGCTGCTGTCTTCCTGTCGCGCACTGCGCAAACTGCCCGATGCCGAATCAGCGCGCGAAAAGGCATAGTCGCTGTGCGGTTCCGCAACAGTACTGGCCTTGAACTTCGGCGTCAGCCATTTCAGCAAGGCCGCCGGGATCTCGTCGAAAAAGCGCGACGGCAGGTTGTAGCGGGTCTGCCCATGCAGCATGCGGGTCTGGGCAAAGGACAGGTAGAGCCGCTGGCGCGCCCGCGTCACGGCGACATACATCAGGCGCCGCTCCTCTTCGAGTCCTTTTTCTTGTGCCCCAGAGGGTACTTCGAGTACGGCGTTCTCGTGGGGAAACAGCCCTTCTTCCAGGCCGCTGACGAACACCACGTTGAATTCCAGTCCCTTGGCCGAATGCACGGTCATCAACTGCACCGCGTCGTCGCTGTCGCCGGCCTGGTGCTCGCCGGCTTCCAGCGCGGCATGGGCCAGGAACGAGGCAAGCTCGCCCTGCTCCTCCGCGCCCACTTCGAGCGGCTCGCGGCTCCCTTCCTCGGCCACGAAGCTGGCGGCGGCGTTGATCAACTCGTCGAGGTTGGCCAGCCGGTCCTGGCCTTCCTTCTCGTTGCGATAGTGTTCGAGCAGGCCGGACAGTTCCAGCACATGATCGACCACCTCCGGCAAGGGCAAACCGGCACTGCCCTCGCGCATCCTGACGATCAGTTGGGCGAAGGCGGAGAGCGATGTATGCGCCTTGCCGTTGAGTTGCGCGATCGCCGCATGCAGGCTGCCGCCTTGCGCCTTCGCCGCGTCGGCGAGCTGTTCCAGTGTACGGTTGCCGATGCCGCGCGTGGGGAAATTCACCACGCGGGCAAACGCCGTGTCGTCGTCGGGGTTGGCGATCAGGCGCAGGTAAGCCAGCGCATGCTTGATCTCCTGCCGCTCGAAGAAGCGCAGGCCGCCATACACGCGGTAGGGCAGGCCGGCATTGAACAGGGCATGTTCCAGCACCCGCGACTGCGCGTTGGAGCGATACAGCAGGGCCACCTCCGCGCGGGCATGGCCATCGCGCGCCAGCGCCTTGATCTCCTCGACGATCCAGCGCGCCTCGTCGAGGTCGCTGAGCGACTCGAAGACGCGGATCGGTTCGCCGCTGCCGGCCTCGGTCCACAGGTTCTTGCCGAGCCGCGTCGCGTTGTGCTTGATGATGGCATTGGCGGCGTCGAGGATGTTGCCGTGCGAGCGGTAGTTCTGCTCCAGCCGGATCACCTTGGCGACCATGAACTAGCGTTACAGGTCGCGCATGTTTCCCACCTCGGCGCCGCGAAATCCATATATCGACTGGTCGTAGTAG
>CAYHXK010000321.1:0-3448 GCA_964360125.1 uncultured Sterolibacterium sp. | reverse complement strand
TGGCCGGGCAACATCGACATCGCGCCGGAAACGCTCTACGACCTTTCCGTTCCGGTCGAAGCATGCCATCAGTAAAACGTTCCGGCCACGCCCGGCTGAAAGTCGCACTGGTTCTATGTGAGGTACTGACGGCAGAGCTGGCGAAGTGTATCGAGGATCGACTGGCACGCAAGTCGAATTTGAGCACATGTTCTATTTGTCCTTCCCGACAGCTATTCGCTGGCCGGGTAGAATTGTCGGCATGAGTTACATCAAAAACAGATAGAAGAGAGATCATTGTATGTGTGGCATAGTCGCGGCCGTCGCTGATAGAAACATCGTCCCCGTCCTCATCGAAGGCTTGAGACGTCTCGAATATCGTGGTTACGATTCCGCCGGGCTGGCCCTGCTGCAGCCCCAGCTCAAGTGTTTGCGCAGCGTCGGCCGCGTTGCCGACCTGGCGGTCCAGGCCGAGGGACTGGCGGCCGGCATCGGCATCGCCCACACCCGCTGGGCGACACACGGCGCGCCGTCCGAGCGCAACGCCCATCCCCACGTCTCCGGCGGCTTGGCGCTGGTGCATAACGGCATTGTCGAGAACTTTGCCGCGATCCGCCGGGATTTGATGGCGCAAGGTTATGTCTTCGCCTCGGAAACCGATACCGAGACCATCGCCCACCTGATTGACCATACCCTCAAATCGACGCCCGACCTGTTCGATGCCGTGCGCATCGCCACCGGGCAACTGGTCGGGGCCTATGCCATCGCCGTGGTCAAGGAGGGCGAGCCGCGGGCGGTGCTGGCGCGCCACGGCGCGCCGCTGCTGCTGGGAATTGCAGCCGACGGACACTACGCCGCATCGGATGCCTCGGCCCTGCTGCCAGTGACGCGCACCATGGTCTATCTGGAAGATGGCGACATCGCCGAGATCCGCCGCAATGGTTACCGCATTACGCGCCAGGACGGCAGCGTGCCGCAACGCCCCAGCCACGAAAGCAGTCTCTCCGACGACGCGGTGGAACTCGGCCAGTATCGCCATTACATGCAGAAGGAAATCTTCGAGCAGCCGCAGGCGCTGGCGAATACCCTGGAGATGATCGGCAGCGCACAAGCGCTGTCCCCCAACCTGTTCGGCGCAGCCGCGCCGGAAATGTTCGGGGCTGTCGAAGCGGTACTGATCCTGGCCTGCGGCACCAGCTACCACGCCGGGCTGGTGGCGCGCTACTGGATCGAGCAATTGGCGGGCTTGCCCTGCACCGTGGAAGTCGCCAGCGAGTACCGCTATCGCGTTTCGGTGCCGAATCCGCGGCAACTGGTGGTGGCGATTTCCCAGTCGGGTGAAACCGCCGACACCTTGGCCGCCATCAAGCACGCCCGGTCGCTGGGCCAGGGGCGCACGCTGGCCATCTGTAATGTTGCCGAGAGCGCGCTGGTGCGCGAATGCGCCCTGCGTTTCCTGACGCGCGCCGGCCCGGAGATCGGCGTGGCGTCGACCAAGGCGTTTACCACCCAACTGGCCGCGTTGTTCCTGCTGGCGGCGACGCTCGCCAAGCTGGCCGGCCGGCTGCCTGCCGCGGCGGAAGAGGAGCATCTTGCCGCGCTGCGGCATCTGCCGGTGGCGGTGGGCAAGGTGCTGGCGCTGGAGCCGCAGATCGAGGATTGGGCGCAACGCTTTTCCGGCAAGCGGCATGCCTTGTTCCTCGGCCGCGGCCTGCACTATCCGATCGCGCTGGAAGGCGCGCTCAAGCTCAAGGAAATCTCCTACATCCATGCCGAGGGCTATGCCGCCGGCGAGCTCAAGCACGGCCCGCTGGCGCTGGTGGACCAGGACATGCCGGTGATTTCCGTGGCGCCCAACGACCAGCTGCTGGAGAAGCTCAAGTCCAACCTGCAGGAAGTTCAGGCGCGCGGCGGCGAGTTGTATGTATTCGCGGATGCCGACAGCGAAGTGCCGGTCAGCGAAGGCGTGCACATCCTGCGCCTGCCCGAGCACTACGGTCTGCTGTCGCCGGTGCTGCACGTGGTGTCCTTGCAGCTGCTGGCGTATCATGTAGCGCTGGTAAAAGGTACAGACGTCGATAAGCCGAGGAACCTGGCAAAATCGGTGACGGTTGAATAATCAAAGAGAGCATCATGCCAACAACTGAATCCATACGGACCGTGGCCCTGGTCGGTCACGGCGGCGCCGGCAAGACCACGCTGGCCGAAACTTTGCTGGCCCGTGCCGGCGTCATCAAATCCCAGGGCAGCGTGGAAAAGGGCAGCACCGTCTGCGACTTCGATCCCCAGGAAAAAACCTCCGGCCACTCGCTGAATTCCGCCTTGGCGCATTTCGACTGGCAAGGCGTGCAGGTGCACCTGATCGATACCCCGGGTTATCCCGACTTCGCCGGCCAGGCCATCGGCGCGCTGGCGGCGGTGGATACCGCGTTGATCGTCATCAATGCCCAGACCGGCATCGAGCTTGCCACCGAACGCATGATGAAGTGGTCTGCCGCGCGCAACCTGTGCCGCATGATCGTGATCAACAAGATCGACGCCGACAACGTCGATCTGCCGGCGCTGGTGAATGACATACGCGCCCGCTTCGGCAGCCAGTGCATGCTGCTCGATTTGCCGGCGCACGACCGGCACGATGTGGTCGAAGTGCTGGAGCATGCCGCGGGCGAGTTTGGCATAGACAGCGATTTCGAATCGGTGGCCGCCGCCCATCGCGCCCTGATCGACCAGATCGTCGAGGAAGACGAGACGCTGCTCGCGCGTTACCTTGAAGACGGCCATGATCCTTCCTTGGCGGAACTGCACGCACCCTTCGAGAAGGCGCTGCGCGCCGGTCACCTGATTCCGATCCTGTTCATTTCCGCCCGCACCGGCGCCGGCATCGACGAGCTGCTGCACGTGGTGGAGTCGCTGGCGCCCAATCCCGCCGAAGGCAACCCGCCGCCGTTCCTCAAGGGCGATCCGGGCGGTCCGGTCGAGGAGTTTCGCGCCGCGCCCGATCCTCACCAACATGTCCTGGCGCACGTATTCAAAGTCGTGGTCGATCCCTACCTGGGGAAGATCGGCATATTCCGCGTGCATCAAGGCACGATCAGAAAAGATGCCCAACTGTTCGTCGGTTCCGGCCGCCGCCCGTTCAAGGTCGGCCATTTGTACAAATTGCAGGGCAAGGACAGCATCGAAGTGGATGAACTGGTGCCGGGCGACCTCGGCGCCATTGCCAAGGTCGATGAGATCGAGTTCGACGCGGTGCTGCACGACTCGCACGACGAAGATCATATCCACCTCAAGCCGCTGGAGTTTCCCCTGCCGATGCAGGGCCTGGCCGTGGAGACCAAGCGCAAGGGCGACGAACAGCGTTTGTTCGACATCCTCCACAAGCTCGAACTGGAAGACCCCTGCTTCGCCGTGGAGCGCCATCCGAGCAGCAACGAAACCGTGATTCGCGGTCTGGGAGAGATGCATCTGC
>CAYHXK010000320.1:0-3463 GCA_964360125.1 uncultured Sterolibacterium sp. | reverse complement strand
TGTGATATTTCACTTGAGCTGATCGAACAACAGTCCGAGAATTTTTTTCGAAGTATCGGATTTGTCGACGCCCCCCTCGCGTGTCAGCACTTGTACGCTGCTGGCGCTGCCATCCCCCTTGATGTGAATGCGGAACTGGGGATTTAGGCTGGCCTCGGATTTGCTGCTTCTCCAGAACGCCAGCTTGGAGAGGAATCCTTGGTCCTCTTTCTTGCTGTTGTCGAACTCCGGATCGACGTAGCGCACGAAGTAGACGCCTTGGGCGCGATCGCGATCCTCGACGGTGAAACCGACGCGATCCAGCGACAAACCCACGCGACGCCAGGCCCGGTCGAAGGGATCCTGCAATTCCAGCGCAGCGCTGCCATCGGCGGCCCGAACCATCTTGGCGCGCGCCTGTCCCGTCCCCGCGGCAATCAGGTTCTTGGCGCGGGATTCGTCCACACCCAGGCGCACCATCAGGCGGCGCAACATCTCCGCTTCCAGTTCCGGATCTGCCGGACGAGGCTGCCAGCGGGTCTGGACCTTGCCTTCCTCGACATAGATTTCGACCATGCCGCGATGGCTGAGGTAGATTTCGGTAGTGCCCGGCTCGAGGCCTTGCTCCAGGCGAGTACGGAACTTGTCCTGCTCGGAGGTTGAATAAAGCGAATCGAAGACTTTCCCCAGGGTTTTGCGGATGATGTCCAGCGGCAGTTTGGCTCGGTTCTCGGCCCAGTCGGTCTCCATGATGCCGGCTTCCGGCAATTCGACATTGACGATGAAACCGCTCTCCTGCCAGAACTCCTTGACGGCGGGCCAGAGTTTATCGGGGGAGCCTTTGACGACCAGCCAGCGCTGGGTGCCGGAACGCTCGATATGCATTTTATCCACTTGCGGCAGCACTTCCGTCGAAGTACTGATGCGCGTCTGGCCGCCGCGTTCCCCGGCATAGGCGGAATAGGTGGCCGAACCTTTTGGGGTAATGTCAGGCACTGCATAACGCCCGTCACGGCTGGGCGTGGTGAGGTCGGGGGGGATCTCGAGCGGCGGCAACTTGCCGGCCGATTTGTAGTCGATCTTCTTCGATTCGATGAAGGAGCTGCTGCAGCCTGAAAGTATCAGTACGGCCATCGCCAGTGTAGACAGGAACAGGTTACGATTCATGCGTGCCTCGAGTATGTGCGTCAAAATGCGTTAAATTTGAATGTCCGCTTCGCTCAGGGCGATGCGCACACGTTGGTGAAACTCCGGCGCCAGGGGTGTCATCGGCAAGCGGAGCCCATCGGCAAGCTGGCCCATGCGCGCCAAAGCCCATTTGACCGGGATCGGATTGGCCTCCAGAAACAGATTGCGATGCAGGCCGAGCAGGCGGAAGTTGATCGCGCGCGCCTGCTTGACGTCGCCGGCCAGGGCCGCGGCGACCATTTCATGCATCAGGCGCGGCGCGACATTGGCGGTGACGGAAATCGCGCCATGCCCGCCCAGCAGCAGCAATGCCAGTGCCGTGGCATCGTCGCCGCTATACCAGGCAAAGCCCGGCGGGATGCGCTGGAGCAGATCGCTGCCGCGCTCGATATTGCCGGTGGCGTCCTTGATGCCGACAATGCCGGGCACCCGGGCCAGGCGCAGCAGGGTGTCATTGGCGAGATCGGCGACGGTTCGTCCCGGTACGTTATACACGATCAGAGGCAGGTCGACCGCCGCGGCGATGCTCTTGAAGTGCAGATAGAGCCCTTCCTGGCTGGGTTTATTGTAGTAGGGCACCACCGACAGGTGGGCGGCGGCGCCGACTTCCTTGGCGAATCCGGCATAGTCGATCGCCTCCGCGGTGGAGTTGGATCCGGTGCCGGCGATCACCGGGATGCGCCCGGCGGCTTGTTCCACGGCGGTGCGGATCAGCGTGCAGTGCTCATCGTGATTCACCGTCGGCGACTCGCCGGTGGTGCCAACCACCACGATGCCATCCGAACCTTCTTGAATATGCCAGTCGATAAAACTCCGCAGCCGCGGCAAATCGAGACTGCCGTCCGATTGCATGGGCGTGGCGATGGCGGGTATTGATCCAGTAATCATGAACTGCGATCCGATGAGAAAAAGCCGATTTTACCCGAACTACAGATCGGCCAGCACTTTGATGTGCGCCGCGACGCTGCGCGCCAGGGCGGACAGGTTATAACCGCCTTCGAGCATCGAGACGATACGTCCTTGCGCGTGGGTCGTCGCGAGTGTCTTGAGTTGCTGCGTGACCCAGGCATAGTCGGCTTCCACCAGGCCCAGCGAGGCCATGTCGTCTTCATAATGCGCATCGAAACCGGCGGAGATGAAGATCATTTCCGGTGAAAACTCACGCAGCCGCGGCATCCACAGATCGCTGACGATCTGGCGAAAGGTATCGCCGCGAGTGCCGGCCGGCAAAGGCACGTTGAGCATGTTGGAGGCCGGATGATCGGTACCGGAAAACGGATAGAAAGGATGCTGGAAGCAACCCACCATCAGCACTTTTTCGTTACCGGCGAAAATGTCCTCGGTGCCGTTGCCGTGATGCACGTCGAAATCGACGATGGCGACGCGCTCCAGCCCCCATGCCTCGATCCCGTGCATGGCGGCGATGGCGATGTTGTTGAAGAAGCAGAAGCCCATCGGTTTCATGCGTTCGGCGTGGTGTCCGGGTGGCCGCACGCCGCAGAAGGCGGTGGTTGCCTGGCCCCGCATCACCAGATCGGTGGCCAGCACGCCGGCGCCGGCCGAGCGCAATGCCGCCTTCCAGGTGCCGGGACTCATCGCCGTGTCCGGGTCGACGTGCACGATACCGCTGTGTGGCGCGCACTGTTCGAGCATCTCGATGTGCTGGCGCGGATGCACGCGCAGCAAATGTTCCATCTGCGCCAGCGGCGCGTCATGATAATCGAGATGCAGATCGAGTCCGGCGGAGATCAGCCGGTCATTGATGGCGCCAAGGCGATCGGGGCATTCCGGATGATGGGCGCCCATGTCGTGCTGCCAGCAGTCGCGATGGGTTATGAAGGCGGTAGGCATGGATATGCGGTCAAGCGCGGCAAATGGCTTACAATTCAATCGCAATCCGTATTATCCACCGTTTCATCTGCTCACCGTAAACCTATAACCATGCGTTCTCCAACCTCCCAGACGCCTCTAGCCGAAGTTGTTCGACTGGCCGGTGGCATCATCCTCGGCAAGGAACGGCAGATTCGCCTGTCGCTGGCCTGTCTGCTGGCGCGCGGCCACTTGCTGATAGAAGACCTGCCCGGCGTCGGCAAGACCACCCTGGCGCATTTGCTGGCACGCTTGCTGGGTCTGCAATTTCAACGCATCCAGTTCACCAGCGACATGCTGCCGGCCGACATTATCGGGGTCTCGGTATTCGACCGCGCCAGCGGCGGTTTTACTTTCCATCCCGGCCCGATCTTCGCCCAGTTGATCCTGGCCGACGAAGTCAACCGCGCCACGCCGAAAACCCAAA
>CAYHXK010000319.1:0-3470 GCA_964360125.1 uncultured Sterolibacterium sp. | reverse complement strand
CTCGGCGTTCTTCAGCGTCTGGCGGCGGCTATAATCGTCGGGTACTTTGGCGGTGTTGGCGTGGCTGACTTCGATATAGAAGCCATGCACCTTGTTGTACTCGACCTTGAGGTTGGCGATGCCGGAGCGTGCCTTCTCGCGTGTCTCGAGTGCCAGCAGGAACTCGCAGCAATTGTTTTGCAGCGCGCGCAATTCGTCCAGCGCCGCGTCGTAGCCATCGGCCATGACGCCGCCTTCGCGCAGCAGGGCGGCGGGTTCCGGGCGAATGGCCCGTTGCAATAAATCCAGCGCCGCGTCCGGCGTGGCAAGGTCGGCGTGAATCCGCAGCAGTAGCTCTGCCAGCGGTGTGCCGAGTGTCGCGCGCAGGCCGGCCAGCGCCGCCAGGCTGTCGCGCAAGGCCGAAAGGTCGCGCGGCCGGGCGCTTTTCAGGGCGATGCGGGCGGTGATGCGCTCGATGTCGCCGATGTCCCGCAAATCCGTGCGTAAGGCGTCGCTCGGGGCGGGCCCGCGGCTGCTATCGCTCAATTCGGCGACGGCATGATGGCGCGCCGCGGCGGCACTGCGCTCTGCCAGCGGATGATGCAGACAGTGGCGCAGCCAGCGCGACCCCATGCTGGTCACGCAACAGTCGAGCAGCGAGAGCAGGGTGGGCGCGGATTCGCCGCGCAAGGTTTCGGAGATTTCCAGGTTGCGCCGCGTCGCCGCATCCAGCCGCAGATAATCTCCTGCCCCTTCCACCTGGATGCTAGTGACATGCGCCAGGGCCTGGCGCTGGGTGGCGTGGGCATACTGGAACAGTGCGCCGGCGGCGGCCAGCCCCAGCGGCAAGGACGCCGCGCCATCCGGCAGAAACGCCGCCAGATCGCGCGTGCCGAAATGTTCCGCCAGCAGGCGTTCAGCCGCTGCGCCGTCGAAATGCCAGTCGGGCAGGTGCTTGAGCGTCGCGCCGCGCGCCTCCGGCAGTTCGCCGCGCAGGCTGTCCGGCAGCAGCAGTTCGGCCGGCCGCAGCCGCTCGAAGTGCGCCGGCAATTCGGCAACCGCGCATTCCAGCGCGCGCAGATCGCCGTTGGCCAGGTTGAGCCAGGCCAGCCCGGCGCCGCGCCGGCCATCCAGCGTCAGGGCGAGCAGCAGGCAGTCGCGCTTGTCGTCGAGCAGCGCCGCATCGGTCAGGGTGCCGGGCGTGACGATGCGCATCACGGCGCGCTCCACCGGCCCTTTACTGGTTGCCGGGTCGCCGATCTGCTCGCAGATCGCCACCGCTACGCCCAGCTTCACCAGCCGCGCCAGGTATTGCTCTACGGCATGGTAAGGCACGCCCGCCATGGGGATCGGTTCACCAGCCGACTGGCCGCGCTTGGTCAGGGTGATGTCCAGCAACCGCGCCGCCTGCTTGGCATCCTCGAAGAACAACTCGTAGAAATCGCCCATCCGGTAGAACAGCAGCATGTCCGGATGCTGCGCCTTGAGGCGCAGGTATTGCTGCATCATCGGCGTGTGCTTGCCGGCGTCTCCCTCAGGCATTTGAGTGTTTTCCGTTTTCATCAATATATCGATTTGCCAAGTGCCCCATCAGCAATCACGAAACCCTCCGCGGATCGCTCCCAGGTGATCATCTACGCCGGCAGTTTTTTGCCCGGCAACTGGCAGCCCTTGCGCGCCCGGTGGAGCAGATACTTGGACAGGTTTTCGCCGGCCAGATTGAGTTGTGTAAGCCTGCCGCGTTCCCGGCAGGGCAGCGACAAGCGTAGGCCATCGCAATAGCCTACGGCTGCGAGGCTGCAGCGCTCGTCCAGGGTCATGACGATCACCCCGCGTCCCTTGGCCAGGCTCTTCATCTCGGCGGCGTCGAACACCAGCAGCCGGCCATTGCTGGAGGCGGCGAAAATATGCGTGCCGGCTACGGCCACCGGCGGCAGCAGCGTTTCGCCTGGCTCCAGGGACATGAAGGCCTTGCCCGCCTTGTTGCGGCCGACCAGGTCGGCCAGGCTCGCCACAAATCCATAGCCGCCGGAATTGGCGAACAGGAATTGTGCCTGCGGCGCGGCGCAGATGGCTTGCGCCAGCTTGCCGCCTTCCTGCAGTTCGATCAGCGTCGCCAGTGGCACGCCATCCCCTTTGCCGCCCGGTATGGTTGCCACCGGGATGGTATAGGCGCGGCCGTGGCTATCCAGCACCACCAGCGGCCAGGTGGTGCGCGTCTCGAACACGGCGAAGGCGGCATCCCCGGTCTTGTAGGCGATGGTCTCCGGGGCGATGCCATGGCCCTGCCGGGAACGCAGCCAGCCGGCCTGGGAAAGTATGACGGTGACCGGTTCGTCCGGCACATTCAGCTTCAAATCGGCGCGGCCGGTGTTAGTCGCCGCGTCGCTTTCGATCAAGGTGCGGCGGGCATCGCCATGTTTCTTGGCGTCCGCCTCGATCTCCTTGACGATCAGGCGGGTCATGGCGCTGCGGCTGTCCAGCAGGGTTTGCAGGGCGGTACGCTCGTTGCGCAACTCCGCCAGTTCCTTTTCTATCCTGATGCCTTCCAGCCGCGCCAGTTGCCGCAAGCGGATTTCAAGTATGTCATTGGCCTGGATTTCGGAGAGGCCGAAGCTTTCCATGAGGCTGGCCTTCGGCTCGTCGGATTCGCGGATGACGCGAATCACCTCCTCGATGCGCAGATAGACCAGCATGCGGCCTTCGCACACGTGGATGCGCCGATCCACCTCGTCGAGCCGGAAGCGGCTGCGGCGCTCGACCGTGACAAAACGAAAATCCACCCACTCGCCGAGTATCTGTCTCAGGTTTTTCTGTTGCGGGTTGCCGTCGCGGCCGATCATGGTCATGTTGATCGGCGCCGAAGTTTCCATCGAGGTATTCGCCAGCAGCACGCTCATGAAAGCCGCCGCATCCAGGCGCGAGGATTTGGGTTCCAGCACCAGCCGTACCGCGGCCGCGTCGCTGGATTCGTCGCGCGCCAGGTCGAGCACGGCGAGCACCGCCGCCTTTAGGTTTTTCTGTTCCTGTGTGATGTCCTTCTTGCCGGCGCGAGGCTGCGGGTTGGTGACCGACTCGATTTCGGCCATCACCTGCGCCACGGAAATACCGTGCGGCAGTTCGCTCACGATTACGCGCCACTGGCCGCGTGCGAGCTCCTCGACCCGCCAGCGGGCGCGCAGACGCAGGCTGCCGCGTCCCGTCTCGTAAGCGTCGCGGATGGCGGCGGGCGGCGAGATGATTTGTCCGCCGCCTGGATAGTCGGGGCCCTGGATGTGCGCCAGCAGATCGGTCACGCTGGCCGCCGGGTTGCGGATCAGGTGGATCGCCGCCTGGGCGACTTCGCTCAGGTTGTGCGGCGGAATCTCGGTGGCCATGCCAACGGCGATGCCGGAGGCGCCGTTGAGCAGCGCAAACGGCAAACGGGCGGGCAGCAGCGTCGGTTCCTTGAAACTGCCGTCGTAATTCGGGCGGAAGTCGACCGTGCCCCG
>CAYHXK010000318.1:0-3493 GCA_964360125.1 uncultured Sterolibacterium sp. | reverse complement strand
GCAATGCCCGCATCAGGCGTCCGAGGATCAGCGCATCGGCAATGTCGGAAATATGGAACTCGTCGAAGCACATCAGCCGTGTCCGGTCCGCAATCTGTTCCGCCACCCTGGCGAGCGGATCGGATTCATTCCTGAACGATTTCAGCATTGCGTGAATTTCACGCATGAAGGCGTGAAAATGCACGCGACGCTTGCGATCGTAAGGCACCGCTGCGAAAAAACAGTCCATCAGGAAACTCTTGCCGCGCCCCACCCCGCCCCAGAAATAGACGCCGCGCGGCAGATCCGGATGAATCAGCAGCTTGCGCAACTTGCTGCGCCGAGCCGCCTTGAAGGCGATCAAGTCGTCGTAAAATTTTTGCAGGCGCAGCGCTGCCGCCTGCTGAGTCGGATCGGCTTTAATCCCGCGCTCGTCGAGGGCGGCATTAAAGCCTTCGATCATGCCGTCCTGGGGAACATTGAGGATTCTATGAGGCATCATAGCCAAGGACCGATCATCCGCATTTGATGGCGACGTTTCGCGACGCCTGAAAGCAACCAAGCCTAGAAATGCAATGATCTTTTATCGACCGCCAACGCCGCTTCATGCATCGCCTCCGACAATGTCGGATGGGCATGGCAGATCCGTGCGATATCTTCGGACGCCGCGCCGAACTCCATTGCCACCACGGCCTCGGCGATCAGTTCGGAGGCGTTGCTGCCGATCACATGCACCCCCAGGATGCGGTCGGTCCTGGCATCGGCCAGCATCTTGACAAAGCCGCTGGTGTCGCCTTGCCCCAGCGCGCGGCCGTTGGCCGCAAAGGGAATCTGTCCGACGCGGAATTCGACGCCCTCGTGCCTCAACTGCTGCTCGGTCTTGCCCACCCAGGCGATCTCCGGATGCGTATAGATCACCCACGGCACGGTATTGTAGTCAATGTGTCCGGACTGGCCGGCGATCAGCTCGGCCACCATGACGCCCTCTTCCATGCCTTTGTGGGCCAGCATCGGACCCGGCACGACATCGCCGACTGCCCAGACATTTTCCAGGTTGGTGCGGCACTGCCCATCGACTGCAACATAGCCACGCTCGTCGATTTTGAGTCCGACCGTTTCACAACCCAGGCCATCGGTGTTCGGCAGGCGGCCGACCGAGACAATCAGCTTGTCGCAAACCAGGGTATGGTTTTCATCGCCGAACCCATACTCGACGCTGACGCCTTGCTTGCCTATGGTGACCTGATTTATCTTGATGCCGAGATGGATTTCGAGTCCCTGCTTGCGGGTAAATATCTTCCAGGCCTCTTTGGCGATGTCCTGGTCGGCGGCGGCGAGGAAATCCGGCAGGGCTTCAAGTATCGTTACTTCGGCTCCGAGGCGCTTCCACACACTGCCCAGCTCCAGTCCGATCACGCCTGCGCCGATCACGCCGAGACGCTTCGGCACGCTTTCCAGCGCAAGCGCGCCGGCGTTGTCGCAGACGATCCGGTTATCCACCGGAATGCCCGGCAGATGACGCGGTTTCGAGCCGGTGGCAATGACGACGTGCTTCGCCTGGACAATCTCGCCGGCCACGTCGATCCGCCAGAGATCGTCTTCCTGACCGGCAAACCTGCCGTGGCCGACCAGCAGCGTCACCTGGTTTTTCTTGAACAGGCTTTTGATGCCGCCGGTCAGCTGGGCAACGATGTTGTCCTTGCGGCGCATCATCGTCGTGACGTCCATCCTGGCGTTTTCCGCGCTGATGCCGTGCATCACGAAAGCGTGGTTAAGCTGGTCGTACAGCTCAGAGGATTGCAGCAGCGCTTTCGAGGGTATGCAGCCTACATTGAGGCAGGTTCCGCCCAGGCGCACTTCGCCTTTAGGGTCGGCGTAGGCCTGCGACTCGACGCAGGCGGTGTTGAAACCCAGTTGTGCGGCGCGGATGGCGGCGACATAGCCGCCGGGGCCACCGCCGATGACGAGTACATCGAATTGTTTGGCCATTTGGGTATTCCTTAAACTTCCAGCAGCAGGCGGGCCGGGTCCTCCAGCATTTCCTTGATGGTCACCAGTCCGAGCACAGCCTCGCGCCCGTCGACGATGCGATGGTCGTAGGACAGGGCGAGGTAATTGATCGGGCGCACTACGATCTGGCCATTTTCCACCACCGCGCGGTCCTTGGTGGCGTGCACACCGAGGATCGCCGACTGCGGCGGGTTGATGATGGGCGTCGACAACATCGAGCCGAATACGCCGCCGTTGGAGATGGAGAAGGTTCCGCCGGTGAGTTCTTCGATGGTGAGTTTGCCGTCCTTGGCCTTGGCGCCGAACTCGGCGATTTTTTTCTCGAGCTCGGCCAGCGACAGTTGGTCCGCATCGCGCAGGATCGGCACCACCAGGCCGCGCGGGCTGCCCACCGCGATGCCGATGTCGAAGTAGCCGTGATAGACGATGTCGTTGCCGTCGACCGAGGCATTCAGCACCGGATACTTCTTCAGCGCCGCGACCGCCGCCTTGACGAAGAAGGACATGAAGCCCAGGCGCACGCCGTGCTCCTTCTCGAATTTTTCCAGGTATTTCTTGCGCAATTCCATCACGGGCGCCATGTTGACCTCGTTGAAAGTGGTCAGGATGGCGGCCATGGATTGCGATTGCACCAGACGCTCGGCGATGCGCGCGCGCAGGCGCGACATCGGCACGCGCTGCTCGGGACGGTCGGCCAGCACGGCGTCGATGTTGACCGCCGTGGGCTGGGTCAATGCCGGCTTCGCGGCAACGGCGGCAGGTGCAGCCAGCGTAACAGCAGCGGCCGGAGCAACAGCCGCACCTGCTCCAAGCGCATCTCCCTTGGTTATCCGACCGCCTCGGCCGGAGCCTTCGATGGAGGCAGGATCGATGCCTTTCTCCTCCATGATCTTGCGCGCTGCCGGCATCGCTTTCGGAGCCGCCGGGGCGGCAGCCGGCGCAGCTGGCTTGGCTACGGCGGCATCGGCACCGACGGCGACCTTGGCTTCGGTATCGATTTGCGCAATGATTTCACCACTAACCACGGTGGCGCCGTCGCCCTTGATGATCCTGACGATGACGCCCGCGGCCGGCGCGGGCAGTTCCAGCACTACCTTGTCGGTCTCGATGTCGATCAGGTTCTCGTCGCGCGCGACTGCCTCGCCCTCTTTCTTGTGCCAGCTGACCAGGGTGGCTTCGGCGACCGATTCGGAGAGCTGCGGGACTTTGACTTCGATAAGCATGTTAACAGGCTCCCTCTGTATTTTCCGGCGCTTTCAGCTTGTCGAATGCACCCGTGATGACGGCTTTCTGCTGCACAAGATGCTTGGCATAGTAGCCGGCTGCGGGCGATGCCGAAGCCGGACGGCTGACGATGGACAGGTTCTGCGCGCTACCCGTTGACCGCACCAGATGATGGCGCGATGCCAGCCAATACCAGGCGCCCTGATTGCGCGGCTCTTCCTGGCACCAGACGACCTCCTTGGCCTTGGGCCATTTCTTCAGTTCAGCTTGCAGGGCAGCG
>CAYHXK010000317.1:0-3494 GCA_964360125.1 uncultured Sterolibacterium sp. | reverse complement strand
CCTCGCGACGACGCCCTTGCCCTTCTCCTTGCCTTCGGCTCTGCGAAAACCTGGCTATAGGACTTTCACCTACGAACTAAACACTCGCCCACGCAAACGGCATGGCTTCAAAACCCCATTGGAGATTTATCATGCGCCCTGAGACTTGTTGCACTTCAACGTTGAAACTACGCCCCGCAAAAAGTCCCCTGGTGGGATGACCGGTTGTAGTTTCGCAGTCCTCCATCTTCTCGTACCGCCAGGCAGGCAAAAGATGAATCAGCAGGAAATCAGAAAATGAAAAAATAAATCTCAAAACACTTGCACTAAATGGTGAAGCCCTTGTAGTCAAAGCTAACCGGCCGCCCGCTTGCGGGCGGTCCGTGTTGAGCGAGTGGTTGGAGGTGGGGTGTAACTTTCCACGTAAGCGTCCACAAGGTGTCGGATCATGCGCTGATACTGGGTGTGATGTTTCGCTGCTTCGGATTTGAAAAACTCAACACTCTTCTTACTCAACGCAAGCGTGACTTTTACTCCCTCTTCACGGAATGCCAACTGCTCTGGAGGGGGAAGAAAGTCGCGGACAACTTTTATGTCGCCCAGCGGCTCATCTGTGTATTTGATTTTCGCGCTCATAAATTGCCTTGCCTTTCCGCCAGTAACCGGCGCCAAAGATACGTATGACACCGCCGCGATAGGTAAAGCGGACGGTGAGGATGCCACCATCGACCTCGCCGAAACAGAAATGACGTTTTTCGTCTTCGCTGTGCTCGAGGTCTTCGGCGATTACGCGGTGCGGGTCGGCGAATGCATACTGCGCCAGAGCGAAAGCCACTCCGTGCTTTTCTTGGTTTTCTACATCCTTGTTTCCGTCCCACTCGAACCGCGCTTTGTTCATGCGCTTACATTAGCACAGCAGCGGGATGAAAGCCATATAAATGTATGGGCAACCGTATGGTTACCTCACACGTTTGCATTAGCCGACATAGCTGTCGGGATAATTGCCCTATGTCGGTATAAAACTGCCCTGTGTCGAATAATTCTGCCTCAATGCCGGTTCAATTTTTTATCAGGACAACAGCATATAGGGCATAAGCATACACCCATTGTGCCCGACCGGCTGCCTAGGGGAAACTTCTCAAGTGACCGCTTTTGCCGATTGTTGTCGGTCACGACCGGCGTTCGCGCCTAAAGCGCCTCGATATCCGAGTCGCAGCCCAAGCCGGCGGCGATCCAGCGCGCGCAGCGGCGACCGGCGAAAGCGCTCCAGCGTTGCGGCAGCCAGCGCAGGCAACTGGCCGGCGCAATCGCCATGCCGCAAACATAGCGGCGATCCGCTTCCTGCCATTGCAAAGCCAGGCAGGCGCCCGTGCGATGGCCGAGCAGCAGACGGCTGATCGGGCAGGGTTTGGCGGCGCAACATACGCCGCAGCCATTGCATGGCGCGCCGAGCGCGGGCTTGGGCGGCGCGGCGGGATGGATGGCGATGAAAGTGACTTCAGTCGGCATGGTCGTGACAACACCGTTGGCTGCGCCGGAAAACGCCCACTCGCGAGACTTCCACAGAGAATGCCGGCGAACTTTTGCGGCAGCGGATCACACGTTGAACAGGAAGTTCATCACGTCGCCGTCCTTGACCACGTGCTCCTTGCCTTCGGCGCGCATCTTGCCGGCCTCCTTGGCGCCCTGTTCGCCGCCGCAGGCGATGAAGTCCTCGAAGGCGATGGTCTGGGCGCGGATGAAGCCGTGCTCGAAGTCGGTGTGGATCACGCCGGCGGCCTGCGGCGCGGTGTCGCCGACATGGATGGTCCAGGCGCGCACTTCCTTCACGCCGGCGGTGAAGTAGGTCTGCAGGCCGAGCAATTGATAGCCGGCGCGGATCAGCCGGTTGAGGCCCGGTTCGCTCTGGCCGAGATCGGCCAGAAACTCCTGCTTCTCGTCGTCGGCGAGATCGGCGATCTCGGCTTCCAGCGCGGCGCAGAGCGCCACCACCGGCGCCTGCTCCTTGGCCGCGTGGTTTTCCACCTGGGTCAGCAGCGGGTTGTCGTGGTAGCCCAGCTCATCGACATTGGCGACATACAGCGTCGGCTTGGCGGTGATCAGGCAGAAAGGCTGGAGCGCCGCCCACTCCTCTTTGGACAGGGACAGGGCGCGCACCGGCTGAGCCAGGTCGAGCTGCGCCCGGCATTTTTCCAGCACGGCGGCAATACTGGCGGCTTCCTTGTCGCCGCCGGAACGCGCCTGCTTGGTGTAACGGGAGAGACTCTTCTCCACCGTGGCGAGATCGGCCAGGGCCAGTTCGGTTTCGATGGTCTCGATGTCGGACAGCGGATTCACGCCGCCGGTGACATGCACGATGTTGTCGTTCTCGAAGCAGCGCACCACATGCACGATGGCGTCGGTCTCGCGGATGTTGGCGAGGAACTGGTTGCCCAGCCCTTCGCCTTTCGAGGCGCCCGCCACCAGGCCGGCGATATCCACGAACTCGACGATGGCATGCTGCACGCGCTGCGGCTTGACGATGGCCGCCAGGGCGTCGATGCGCGCATCGGGCACTTCGACGATGCCGACATTCGGATCGATGGTGCAGAAGGGATAGTTGGCGGCTTCGATGCCGGCCTTGGTCAGGGCGTTGAAGAGGGTGGACTTGCCGACGTTGGGCAGTCCGACGATGCCGCATTTGAGGCTCATGGTTTTTCTTCCTTGCCGGGCGCGGAGGCTTCGCCCGGTTTTGTATTGAGTTTCTGCATCGCCGCCGGCCATTCGCCGCGGACCAGCAAAGGCCAGGCCTGCAGGGCGCGTTCGAGCGCCTCCTCCAGTGCCGCGCTTTCTTCGCTGCGCGGCGGCTTGAGCACGTAATTGACGACTTCATCGCGGTCGCCCGGATGGCCGATGCCGATGCGCAGCCGCCAGTAATCCTGGGTGCCCAGATGCGCCGTGATGTCCTTGAGTCCGTTATGCCCGCCGAGTCCGCCGCCGAACTTGAGGCGCAAGGCTCCCGGCGGCAGATCGAGCTCGTCGTGCACCACCAGCATCTCGTCGGCTTCGATGCGGTAGAAGTGCATCAGCGCCTGGACGGCCTGGCCGGAGCGATTCATGAAGGTCTGCGGCAGCAGCAGCCAGACGCCTTCCTCCCGCGTCTGCCCGCGCATCTGTCCAACTTCACCATGGAATCGGGATTCCCTGGCCAGCGCGACACCATGTTCGCGCGCCAGCCGCTCACAAAACCAAAACCCGGCGTTGTGCCGGGTTTTGGCATATTCGGCGCCGGGATTGCCGAGGCCGACGATGAGACGCGGGGAACGCTGCATCCCCGGGGTCTGAGTCAAATTACTTCTTCTCGACTGGCGCAGCCGGCGCCGGCGCCGACGCTGCCGCCGCCGCCGCTGCAACTTCCGCATCCGCCGCCTCGTCGGCGATGCCGCCGCGCGGAATAGTGATGGAGGCCACCACCGGATCGTCGCCCTTGTGCAAGGCCTCATCGACACCCTTGGGCAGCGTCAGCGCTGACACAT
>CAYHXK010000316.1:0-3502 GCA_964360125.1 uncultured Sterolibacterium sp. | reverse complement strand
GCATACGATCTTTCACGAGCTTTAGCTCGTAGAAAGTCGGAGTCCCCTTGTGGGGTGCTAGCGGCGGCGTGAAATTCACGTGAATTTGGCGGTTAGTAATTCGTGATCGAAGTGTGCTTGCAAACGGACCGGAATCACGCCTCGATCTGGTCTTTCATGCGATAGCTCTTGCCCTCAATGAGGACGGTTTCGGCGTGATGAAGCAGCCGATCCAGGAGAGCCGAAGTCAGCGTGCTATCGTTGTTGAAGATCTCAGGCCAGTGCTTGTAGGCGCGGTTGGAAGTGATGATGATAGCGCCGCGCTCATACCGCCCGCTGATGACCTGGAAGAGCAGATCGGCGCCGTGCTTGTCGATGGGCAGATAGCCAAGCTCGTCGACGACGAGCAAACGTGGCTGGAGATATTTGTGCAGTTCGCGCTTTAGGTTGCCATGCGCCTGCGCCGCGGAGAGCGAGTTGATGATATCGACGGCGGTAGTAAAGAGCACCGAGAAGCCACGCAGACAAGCGGTGTGCCCGAGGGCGATGCTGAGATGACTCTTACCCAGGCCGACGTTGGAGATGAAGATCACGTTGGCCTTGTCCTCGATAAAGCGCAGGTGGAAGAGGTTCTGGATCTGGGGCCGGTTAATCTTCTTTGGCCAACCCCAGTCAAACGTGTCGAGGGTCTTGATTACCGGGAATCGGGCAAGCCCCACCCGGCGCAAAATACTGCGATCTTCGCGCCGGTGGTCCTCGCCCTCAATCAACCGCGCCAGATAGTCGACGTGCGGCCACTGCTCGGCGCCAGCTTGTTGAAGCAGCGATTCAAAGTGTTCCAACACATACGATAGTTTAAGGCTGGTCAAGTGGGTACGCAGCAGTTCAGTTATTGCGGGGATCCCGGAGTGGTTGATTGGACGTTTAGTGGTCATCGCCATGCCCCTCGTCCCCCGAGGGGACTTCCTGCGGGGCGTAAAGCGAGAGATCCGGTGCGGCGATCTCGATATCCAGGAGATCCTGGCGGCGGGTGAGATGCAGTGCGCCCGGCTGAGGGGTTTCGCGAGCACGCATCTCAAGAATGTTGGCGATGTACTCGCAGCTATACGCGGCGAAAGCGATGCCATCCTGGATCGCCCGGTCGACCGCATCCACGCCGTAGATCTCGCTCAAGGCCACGATCTTGCGCAGGTGATGGCGCGGGTTTGCGCGACGTTGCTCAATACCCTCGACATAGGCCGGAGCATGGCGCGACAGGCTCAGGAACTGCTTGAGTAATCGCTGCTCACGAGCATTGTGACGCTGGGCGAGCAGCTCTTTCGGATGGTCGGGATCCTCGTAATCCTTGTGCCGATCGTAATGGCGAACATGGCGGGCGATGAGCTTCTCCTGGTGGTAAATGCATACCCAATCGGGCGTTGCCTTCACCGTCACGCGCTGACTCGCAAACTCGGCCGGCACCGAATAGTGGTTGGTATCCAGCGCGACGCGGAACTGATTGGAGGCGCGCTGGCTCTTGATCTGGGCGATATCGTAGGGCATCGGATTGAGCGGCCGCAAATGCGGCTGTTCTTCCAGGAACAAATCCACCGGCCGCCGATGCGTCTCGCCATGGATGCGCACATTGGCGATGGTCGAAAGCCACACGTCGGCGGCCGGATTCACCGCACTGAAGTCGAGGAAATCCAAACCGTTCAGAAAGTTCTTCTTGACGTAACCGACGCCGTTCTCGACACGCCCTTTCTCATTACCCTTGGCGACGTTGCACGGTGAGATACCAAATCCCCAATGACGGGCGAAATCCAGATAACGCGGATTGAACACCGGCGCTTCACCGACCACGCGGCTGAGCACCGCCGACTTTAGATTGTCGATCATCAGGCGGGACGGGCAACCTTGGAAGGCGGCGAACGCATGCTCATGCGCGGCGAGGAAGTGCTCCATGGTTTGCGAGACGGTGAATTCGACATACATCAGGCGGCTGTAGCACAGCACCATGACGAAGAAGGAAAGCCGGCGGCGCGTTGAACCCACGCCAATCGAACCGTATTCGCCCCAATCGACCTGGGCGCATTCGCCACGGGCAAAGGAGAGCTTGAGAAAGGCTTCCCGACGCACCGGGCGCACCTTGCGCACATAGTCCTTGACGATGGTGAAGCCACCATCGAAACCTTCCTCGCGCAGGCGCTGGTAGATCTGCTGTGCGCTGTAGGGGTGTGTCTCCAGCAAGCGCACCACCCGAGTCTTGAACGGGTCGAGCCGGCTGCTTCGTGGCGCCGGTTGCCGTGCTCGGTACTGCGAGCATTTGGCCCACTTCGCCACCGTGCCCGCATGCAGGCCAAGGGCACGCGCAGTCTGCGAGATGGTCAGCTGCTGCCTGCCGTGGCAATCCTTGATCTTGCAGTAGGTCTCGTAGTCGATCATGGTTTCCGTCCCATGGATGCACGCAACTGACAGATCCTGACGTTGATCTCATCACCACTGAGTTCGCGTGCCTCGCTTTTTAACGGTGCATCCAGGGACAGAACCTGGTAGAGCGGACGTTGATAGGCAATGAGTCCAATGCGCATCAGATCACCGCGGGCTTGGATGAGGCGGGCAGCGCTCAGCGACAGGGATCGGACGAGTGCGGCATCCGAGTAATAGCTCAACCCCTGGGCGTCGGCGACTGTCACCAGAAACAGATATAGCGCTGCCGCCGGGGGATCACAACGCTCGATGTGCCGGTCGCGGATCAGGCGGTGGTCCACCCAACTGAACTGGAGAGGGATCTGACGGATCCGCTCAGGGTAGAGCACGCGTTTGATGGTCATCGCCGTTCCTTCCCGCCAAGATGTCATTTCCCAGTTCTATCAGCCGACAGGTGCTCCTGGCGATGTCATCTTGTAACGTACTGCCGGTGAAGTGAGCAATAAAGCCAATCAGAACAGCCGGTTGGTCGTGCCAGAGATCTTGTAACGCAGGTTGTAACGTGATTTGAGAATCTTCCGCGATTTCAACAGGCTGCGGCAGGCAGAGATCTTGTAACGCAAACGGCGCCTCCGGCGGCGTCCCCCTTTGGCCTTTCGGTCGCCGCCAGTACCCCGGGTGGGCCGCTCGCCATGACTGCACCCGCACAACATTCTCGGGGCCACGAAAGTAGTTCTGGTTCTCCGCTTTGGCCAGCCAGGCGCGCCGGCTCGCTACTTTGCTCGCTTGGCGGCAACCCGGTGCCGAACAGTATTTCTGGTGTTTCGCATTTCGTGGTTCAGCTCGGAACAACGTCCCGCAAAACAGACAGTTGTGCTCCACTGGGCACGCCATGATTCCACTCTCCTCGCGCTGAATAATGCGGCGCAATGGCGCGCTGCCAAGCGCACTATGAGCAGATCTGGATGGAAAGAAAGCGAAGAATGAAGAAGACGGAAGGGCGAGGAAGAAGAGTCAAAAACTCTTTAGATGGAAACCTTCGAAGAAAATCGACGAAGAAAATACAGCACTTTCACACCGCCAACTTTAGGTGACTTTCAGAACGCCGCTGGCA
>CAYHXK010000315.1:0-3504 GCA_964360125.1 uncultured Sterolibacterium sp. | reverse complement strand
CCAGACCCGATTGACGAACTCACGCGAAGCCGGCGGCGCGGACTCTGCCGCTGGCAGACCGCCGAGCCTACCCAGGCCGGCAGTGCCGCCGCCCTGAGGCAAAGGCAACGGCAAAGGTGTTCCCGGCAACAAATGCGCTTTGGGCGGCGGGTTTAAAGGGAGGCCGCCGGGTAGAGCATCGAACCATTGGGGATCGCTGCCGGCGCTCGCCATCTGCTTCTCGATCATCGCCGCCAGGCCCGTGCCGCCACCCTTGGCGGAGAGCACCTGCGCCAATTGCTGGTCAAGCAGGGATTGGTACATGCGCGACTGATCGCTATCGAACATGTCATCGCGAGGCGTGGCCTCACGCATGGATTTCAGCACCATCTGCAGGAACAGCGCCTCGAACTGTTGTGCGGCAGCCTTGATCGCCTCTGGCGAGTTTTCGCGCACCTGGCGTTTCAAGGCGGTCAGTCCGTTGACATCAAGGGAGAACTGATTGGAGAGTTCCAGGGCAGTCATGATTTCAGGCTACTCCAGTAAAACCGGGGGTGATGAGTCAATTAGAAGTGCTTCTTGCCGGCAGTTCTTGCCTCACTAAATAATCTCCAGTTCCGCGCGTAGCGCTCCGGATACTTTCATGGCCTGCAGGATGGCGATCAGATCCTGGGGATTGGCGCCGATGGCGTTGAGCGCCTTGAGCACGTCCGTAAGGTTGGCGCCGCCGCGAACATTCAGCAACGCACCGCCCTCCTGTTTAACCTCGATCTGTGGCGTACTGACAACGACGGTTTGGCCGCCGGCGAGGGGATTGGGTTGACTCACCGTATTGTCGGCAGTCACCGTCACCGACAGACTGCCATGCGCCACGGCGCAATTATCCAGGGTTACCGCCTTGTTCATCACCACCGATCCGGTGCGTCCATTGACAATCACCTTGGCCGCCATTTGCATCGGCGTCAGTTCGAGGTTCTCGATGAGTCCCACAAAGGCGACACGCTCGTCCGGATTGAGCGGCGCCTTGACGCGCACCTGGCGGCTATCCGCAGCCGTGGCCGATCCCGGCGCAGCGCGGTTGATGGCCTCGACCAGCTTCTGCATGGTGCCGAAATCGGCATTATTCAGTTCAAAGTAGACATACTCGCCCTGCCCCAGCGGCGTCGGCACCTCGCGCTCGACGGTGGCGCCGCCGGCGATGCGCCCCACCGAAAGATGATTCACGACTGTTCTGGCGCCGCCCGCCGCGGCCCCCGCGCCGCTAACCCCGACGTTGCCCTGGGCAATCGCGAAAATATTCCCATCGGCCCCCTTCAGGGGTGTCAGCACCAGCGTGCCGCCACGCAGCGATTTGGCGTTGCCCATGGAGGAAACGGTAATGTCGATCTGCTGGCCGGCGCGCGCAAATGGAGGCAAGGTGGCAGTGACCATTACGGCGGCAACATTCTTCAGCTGCAAGTTGGTCCCCGGCGGCAGAGTCACGCCCATATTGGAAAGCATGCTGATGATGCTTTGCACCGTGAACGGTGTCTGGGTGGTCTGGTCGCCGCTGCCGTCGAGTCCGACGACGATGCCATAGCCTATCAGCTGGTTGTTGCGCACTCCGGCGATCGAAGTGAGATCCTTGATGCGCTCTGCCTGGGCGAGTGGGCTGAAAATGAACGCGCCGAGTAAACTGAGCATGCCGAGAATGCTCCGCATTGCATCGTACTTTTTGTGCATGATGTCAGCCCGCTCAGAAAGGAAGGAAGCTCAGGAAAAAGCGACCAAGCCAGCCCATCACCTGGGCCGAGTCGACAAACCCGTTGGCCTTGAATTCGATGCGCGCATCCGCCACCTGCGTCGACTGCACGGTATTCGCCGAGGTAATGGTGCTGGGGTTGACCACCCCGGAAAAGCGGATGAATTCCTCGCCCTCCTTGAGGCCGATCTGCTTTTCGCCCGACACCAGCAGATTGCCGTTGGGGAACACTTCGATCACCGTTACCGTCAAAACACCCGTGAAGGCATTGGAGGATGTGTTCTCACCCTTGCCGCCGAACTTGTTGGTGTCGTTTGCCGACAGCGCCGTTCCCTGTACCCCCTTGAACGGCAAGCCCACCACCGTCGGGACGCTGACATCGACGCTTTGGCTACGTTCGGCCGTCGTCGATCCTTTCTTCGAGGCTTGCGTGGTCTCGGCAATGTTGATGGTGATGGTATCGCCGATAAACCGCGCACGACGATCCTCGAACAGCGGTCGCATCGATGACACGCTGTAAATGGCGCCATTGAGCGGCGCAACGGCATGCTGCGGCTGCGGCCGTGCAGTCATTGGTTGATGCACGCTGCTCGGCGGGGTGGTAGTGACGCAAGCCGTCAGCAGAGTTGCGGCGGAGATCAGCAGCAGTGCGGTATTAACGTTTTTCACGATGCGCCTCCTTACAACTGACTTAACTTCGCCAACATCTGGTCGGAAGTCGAGATCACCCGGGAGTTGATCTCATAGGCGCGCTGCGACTGGATCATATTGACCAGTTCTTCGGCGATATTCACGTTGGACGTTTCCACATAACCCTGATTCAGAAAACCGGTGCCATTGGTGCCCGGCGTATTCGGTGTCGGCGTGCCGCTCGACGCCGTTTCGATGAACAAATTCTCGCCCGTACTCTGCAGTCCGCCTGGATTGACGAAACCCGCCAACTGTATCGTGCCGATCTGGGTTGTCGCTGTCGCTCCGGCCTGCACCACGCTCACCACGCCGTCGCGGGCGACGGTAACGGAAACTGCATTGGCGGGCACCGTCAACGCGGGAGACAGCGGGTATCCGCTGGAAGTCACTATCTGGCCGGTGGCGTCCTTCTGGAACGCGCCGTCGCGAGTGTATGAGAGGGTGCCGTCGGGCATCTGGATCTGGAAGAAGCCTTGACCGTTGATCGCCAGATCGAGCGGATTGCTGGTCTGGGTGAGGCTGCCCTGCGTGTGAATTTTTTCGGTGGCGATCGGCCGCACCCCGGTGCCGAGTTGCAGGCCGGAGGGAATCGTCGTTTGCTGCGACGACTGCGCGCCCGGCTGGCGCATGGTCTGGTACAGCAGATCCTCGAACACCGCCCGGGCGCGCTTGAAGCCATTGGTGCTGACGTTGGCCAGGTTGTTGGAAAGCACATCGAGTTGCGTCTGCTGCGCATCGAGGCCGGTCTTGGCTATCCAGAGTGATCGGATCATGTCCTGCTCCTGTCAAATTACGCGCGGTTCGAAAGTATCTGCGTGGCCGCACGATCATCGGCTTCAGCGGAAGTAATCACCTTCATTTGCATATCGAACTGGCGTGCCAGCGAAATCATGTTCACCATTTGTTCGACCGGATTGACGTTGCTGCCCTCGAGATATCCGCCGGCCAGCACTACACTCGGGTCGGCATCAGCGGGGACACCGCTGCGCAGGCGGAACAAGCCATCCCCGCCCCGCACCAATTCGGCCTCCGGCGGATTCACCAGCTTGATGCGGCCGATGGCATTCACGGTATTTTGCGCGCCGATTTCGGGT
>CAYHXK010000314.1:1604-3507 GCA_964360125.1 uncultured Sterolibacterium sp. | reverse complement strand
GGCGGGGCCCTCGCCGAGTTGGAGGGCGGGGCCCTCGCCGAGTTGGAGGGCGGGGTCGGAATGATCTTCCGCGGCTCCGGCTTCCGTGGGCGAACCGGCATGGGGACTGGCGACGAATTTGTGATGATATCCCTCGGCATAGCGGCGCAGGGTGTCGGCAAAATTGTGGGCCAGGGCGTACGCCGCCAGTTCTATCACGCAGGCGTCGCCATCGTTACGCAGGATCGCCTGCAGTTCGGCATTGTGAAGAATGAGTTCTTCACGGCCATCCAGATCGAGATCGCGGCGTTCGAATGACGGTCGCGGCAGGTCCCGATCCAGCGCCGCTTCCAGCGCGATCAGGTGGTTCCAGATGGCGCGGCGCAGATGCGGCAGATAGAGTCCGCCGAACAGGCCGTGCCAGTAGGCATCGTTGGCTTGGGTACGGTGCAGCAATTCCTGCAATTCGGCTTTTTCTTCGGCGGTTCGGCCTGCTTCAAGCCACATAGCGTGGCGTGCCGAAAGATCGAGCATGCGCTTGTGCATCCAGTTCGACTCGGGATAGCGGGTGAAAAAATTCCGCCAGATGCCGCCGCGGATAAAGGGCTTGTGCCGCTCGTAGCTGCCGGCCGCCTTTTCCGCACTGACCAGCGCGGCATATCTAAGCGCGGCTGCCGGCGGCAGGGTCCACTCATTCATTTCAATATAAGAGGTCGTCGGCAGATAGACGATTCCGCGCGTGGCATGGTCCGCATGATGATCGGCGAAGCTGCGGGTGCGGATCAGGGGTGAAGCCAGAACGCCCTCGATGAACTGCGCCAGCCAGCCGCTTTCATAGACCCAGGCGTAGGTTTCCGGCCAGATGCCGAATTTCTCGATGTCGTCGAAGTAAATCGCGGCGCGCTGTCCCTGCCGCGCCAGTTGCTCCAAATACGCCACGGCTTCGGCCGCCAGCGAAAAAGGCAGGCGATAGCGCAAAGCCTCGGAAATGGGGAAAAGATCGAGGCTGCGACCGTCTTCCTCGGTGGTGTAGAAGCTGTCGAGCGCGTCGGCGGGCATGCCGGCACAGAGGAAATGGTAGTCGTCGACGGCGACATAGCGGATTCCGGAGTCGACCAGCGCGGGCACCACCGAGGACTCCCAGACCCGTTCGGTCAGCCAGGCGCCTTGCGGGCGCCGGCCGACAAGGCGTTCCAGCTTGGCCGACAGGGTTTGGATCTGACTCAGCCGGTCGCGCTGCGGAATTGCCGCCAGCACCGGTTCGCAATCGCCCGAACCGAACCACTCGACCTGTCCGCGCGCCGTCATTTTGACCAGCAGCGCCATATCCTCGGGGAAGCGCCGCTGCAGCACATCGAGCAGCCAGCCGGAAAAATGCACGCTGAAACGGAATTCCGGATAGCGCTCGAGTACCCTTATAAACATGCCGTAACAACGCACATGGGCCTCGTCTATGACGGCTGGGAAATTGCCGACGGGTTGGTGCGCATGCACCCCGAAGAGCAGGCTGATCGTCATCGCGGCCCTTTCAGGAGGCAGGCTGTTCCTGTGCCCGACGCATGACGCCGCTGCCCTTGTCGGCCTTGGGATGCTTGGCATGGCCGTCGGTGGCCTGGCCGCCCTGAACGCTGATGGAAATCGGCACTTCAAGCTGGGCCGGTTGAGGCAGGTGCAACAAGCTGTAGAGATTGGCCAGATTGCGGCGATACAGCCGGTCGAAACCGGCGACCGCCGCCGCCGGATTGTAGTCGCCAAACCACCAGAACCAGTCGGAGCTTTCGCAAATCGCCAGTTGCGCCGTGGCGGCTGCCCGCTCCGCTGGGTCAAGCCGTTCTCCTGCCATGACTTGGTCATAGCTTTGCTTGGCGCTGCACAGCAGGTCCCAGGCGCGGTTTTTGTCGGCGTCGCCGATCCAGGTCGACAG
>CAYHXK010000314.1:0-1504 GCA_964360125.1 uncultured Sterolibacterium sp. | reverse complement strand
AGTTCGGCGACGAAATGGCGGGCGGCATCCTGGCCGTGCCACTTGGCGTATTCGAAGCCGATCAGGTCGGAAAGACGTTCGTCGCGGAAGAACAGGGTCAGGCCGGGGGCGCTTTCCAGACGCCAGGGTTTGTAGGCAGCCCGGCTGTCGGTGGCGCCGCCGTGGCCGAGCGAGGCGCGCAACACCCCTTCGCCGCTGGCGATCCAGCGGCAGCCCTGCTCCGCCAGTTGCTTGACGAAGGCCGCCGATACCGCCCCTTCCGCCGGCCACATGCCGACGGGGGGGGCGCCGAAGCGGCTGGCATGGCTGGTGCGCGCCGCCTCGATCTGCTCAGCCACGCGCGTACGTCCGCCCGGATAGCTTGCAGCGAAGGGCAGCGGCGCATCCGGCTGGGTTTCGCGCGCGACCTTGAAGTCGAGCAACAGCGGAGCCAGCGGATGGGTTTGCGGCGTGCTGGAGATTTCGATTTGCCCGCTCTTGGCCAGTGCCCGGTAGCGCGGGATGAGCTGGCGCAACTCCTCGCCGATCAGGGCCAGCAAGCCCAGCCGGTCGGCGCAGGTATAAGCCTCGCCCTGGCTCATCAGTTCGGCCAGCATCGGCTGGCGGCGGCGTGCGGATTCGCCGGTCCATGCCAGGTGATACCAGGTGACCAGGTCGGTGAAATAGGTATCGGAGAGGTAAGCCAGCGCCGTTTCGCCCTCGTGTGTCAGATTGCGATACAAGTCGAACAGGCGCTGGTAGCGGGGGAAAGGCACGAGCATGGTGGTGTGATTGCCGCGAAAGCAGGTTTGCAGCAGAAAATCCCGCTCGGCGGCGCTTAGCGGCGCCAGATCGGGGGCCGCCAGCAGGCGCAGCAGCGGGTCGCGAAATTTGCCTGAATCGAACTGGGCTACGTAATCCTCGATCTGGTCCAGCAGCACCGGCACGAAGTTGATCACCGCACGGATCTGCGGATGCCGCTCAAGGTGCGCAGCCATGTCGGTATAGTCTTTGAGTGCGTGCAGATACACCCAGGGCAGGACAAACTCGCCATCGCGATGGTCGCGATAGTCGGGTTGATGCATATGCCAGAGAAACACGAGTTGGAGCGGTGGGTTCATGGATTGTTGCCGGAACAGTCAGCGAATTAAGTGGGCATGCTGGCCGAGCATTTCCGGAGTAACCAGGGTCACGCCCTGGTCGGTGACGTGGAAACGCTTGCGGTCTTCCGCGGCATCATAGCCGACGACCAGTCCTGCGGGAATGCGGCAGTGCTTGTCGATGATGGCGCGACGCAGGCGAGCGCTGCGGCCGATGTCGACGTCCGGGAGAATCACCGAATCCTCGATCGTCGCGTAGCTATGCACGTACACCCTGGAGAACAGCATCGAGCGCCGCACCGTCGCGCCGCTGACGATGTCGCCGCCGGAAACCAGCGAGTCGATCGCCATGCCGCGCCTGCCGTCGTCGTAGAAGACGAACTTGGCGGGCGGCAGTTGTTCCTGGTGAGTCCAGATCGGCCAAG
>CAYHXK010000313.1:0-3515 GCA_964360125.1 uncultured Sterolibacterium sp. | reverse complement strand
ATCATCGGCGGGCAGGCATGGCCGCTCGACCTCTTCCCCGGATATTCAGCCAGGTCGAGCTTCTTCGACGGCGAAATTCACAGTTACGCGCCGAGTCTGGTGGAAACCCTGCTGGGCCTTGGTGGCTTCGCCATCGCCGCCGTCATTGTGATCATAGCGTTGAAAGTGCTGCGTTTATTGCCTGAAAAGCTCGACAACGCAACGCTCGATCCACACCACTCCCATTAGGAATGCGATGCACCGCTTCCTGATTTCGGCGGCGCACAAGTCCTCCGGCAAGACAACTATCAGCATCGGCTTGACCGCCGCGCTCAAGGCGCGCGGCCACAGCATCCAGACCTTCAAGAAGGGACCGGATTACATCGATCCCCTCTGGCTGGGACTGGCTGCCGAACGCACCTGCCGTAACCTGGATTTTTATCTGTCGTCGCACGACGAGCTGAAAGCGCAGTTTGCCCGCCACGGCGCATTGGGCGGCAAGAGCACCGATGTCTGCCTGATCGAAGGCAACAAGGGTCTCTACGACGGCCTCGACCTGGCGGGCAGCAACAGCAATGCCGCGCTGGCCAGACTGCTCGACCTGCCGGTGATCCTGGTACTCGACGCACGCGGAATGACGCGCGGCATTGCGCCGTTGATTCTCGGCTACCAGGCGTTCGACCGCGAACTCAATATCGCCGGGGTGATCCTCAACCAGCTCGGCGGCTCGCGCCACGAAGCGAAATTACGGGCGGTGATCGAGCACTATACCGACGTGCCTGTGATCGGCGCGGTACACGCCGATCCGCGCCTGATACTTGCCGAACGCCATCTCGGCTTGATGCCGGCCAACGAAACCAGCGCCGCCGCGGAGCATATAACCGAAATCGCCGGTCTGGTCGCCGCGCAGGTCGATCTCGATCGACTCCTGCAACTTACCGCCACCCAGTCATTGCTGCCGCAATCCCTGCCGACGCGCGTATCCGGCTCGGCCCCGGTACGCATCGCTATCGCCCGCGATGCTGCTTTCGGATTTTATTACGCCGACGATCTTGACGCGCTTGCCGCAGCCGGCGCCGAGTTGGTGCCCTTCGACTCCCTGCACGATACCCGCCTGCCTGCCGTCGATGGATTGTTCATCGGCGGCGGTTTTCCAGAATGTTTTCTCGATGCGCTCGAAGCCAATGCCAGTCTGCGCAGAGAAATCCACGCCGCCATCGAAGCCGGCCTGCCGACCTACGCCGAGTGCGGCGGTCTGATGTACCTGGCGCGCAGCATTACATGGCAGGGATGCACGCGAAAGATGGTCGGGATCATCGCCGGAGACATCGTGATGCATGACAAGCCGGTTGGCCGGGGGTATGTGAAATTGCAGCCAAGCGCAGAGCATCCCTGGTTGAAACTATGCCACGGCGAGAGCCTTGCAACGTCCACGATCGACCCCACTGCCCTCATCGCCGCGCACGAATTCCACTATTCCAGCCTAGTCAACCTTCCCCCGGAGACGCGCTACGCCTATCGCATGCAGCGCGGTTTCGGCGTCGATGGGAAGAATGACGGGATCATACACAGGAATCTACTCGCTTCGTATACGCACTTGCGCAGCACACCTGGCTGCGATTGGGCAGCCCAGTTTGTGCAATTTATACGGAGCTTCAAAAGCAGCCTATCGCTACAATCAAAAGAGGAAATTCAACCATGGCCACTAAGTTTACCGTGACTGCCGCGGCCGCCGAGCAAATTCTGCGTGCTGCGGAAGAGCAGCGCGAAAACACTCACCTGCCCAAGTTGAGAGTGGCTGCAAAACTCGACGAGGAAGGCAATGGGGTTGACGGCAGCATGCTCTACGGCATGGGATTCGACGAGGAGCGCGACAATGATCTGGTGCTCGATTGTGCCGGCGTGACTGTACTTCTTGCACCGCCAAGCCAGGAACTTCTCGACGGAGCGATCCTGGATTTCGTCGAACTCAAGGCGGGTGAATTTCAGTTCATTTTTCTCAACCCAAACGATACGGCTAGCGCCTCTTCAGCCGGCACGAAGGCGCAGGGCGGCGGCTGCAATGGCGGCTGCCATTGACAAGATCGACGAGAACCTCATTACTGATTCACTCATGGACCGGGCTCGGCAGCCGGTTACCTGCGCCCCAGAAAGTGCCTAGGTGATCAACTCCTCATTTCGCCACATACCAGCCAAGCCTGGCACTGTCTATCTGGTCGGCGCCGGCCCTGGCGATCCCGAGTTGCTGACATTGCGTGCGGCGGCTTTGCTGCCGCAGGCAGATGTCATCGTCCACGATCACCTGGTGGCCACGACCATCCTCGATATGGCGCACCCTGCAGCCGAGCGTATCTATGCCGGCAAGGAACGCGGCAACCATGCATTGCCGCAGGAGGATATCAATCACCTGTTGGTGCGTCTGGCAAAGGCCGGCAAGATCGTGGTGCGGTTGAAAGGCGGCGATCCCTATATATTCGGTCGCGGCGGCGAGGAAGTCGAAACCCTGGCCGAACATGGAATACCTTTTGAAGTAGTGCCCGGCATCACCGCCGCAGCCGGCGTGGCCACCTATGCCGGAATCCCCCTCACGCATCGAAACTACTCGCAAGCTTGCATCTTTGTCACCGGACACCTCAAGGACGGCAGCATGGAACTTGACTGGGCGGGACTGGCGCGGCCACGCCAGACAGTGGTGATCTACATGGGACTGCATGGCCTGCCGACACTCTGCCGGCAACTGATCGCCCACGGCCTGCCCAGCGACTGGCCAGCCGCCATCGTGCAACAAGGCACCACCGCCAATCAGCGCACCGTCACCGGCACCCTCGCCACCCTGCCCGATCTTGCGATTGCCGCACAACTGAAAGCCCCGACCCTGATCATCGTCGGCGAAGTGGTCAGGCTCAGGGACAAGCTGGCGTGGTTCGAGAAGCTTGCCGGCGAGAAATCATGCGGATAGTTCTGCTTCATGCGTCCCCAGCCGGACGCCTCGATGAATTTTCTGAATCGACTCATCGAGCCGCGTTGTTCTTTTAGGTTCAGCATCGGATATCCGGGAGAGACACTTGGCAGGACAACCTGAAATCACCAATATGGCCCTATTCTGCGATTTCGAGAACATTGCGCTGGGCGTGCGCGACGCCAAGTATGCGCAATTCGACATCAGGAAAGTTCTCGAACGCCTGCTGTTGAAGGGCAGCATCGTGGTCAAGAAAGCCTATTGCGACTGGGATCGCTACAAGGAGTTCAAGGCGACGATGCACGAGGCGGCCTTCGAACTGATCGAGATTCCGCATGTACGGCAGTCCGGCAAGAACTCGGCGGATATCCGCATGGTGGTCGATGCGCTCGATCTCTGTTACACCAAGGCGCATGTCGATACCTTCGTCATCATCAGCGGCGATTCCGATTTTTCTCCGCTGGTCTCGAAGCTTCGCGAAAACAACAAACGCGTGATCGGCATAGGCGTAAAGGACTCGACTTCCGACCTGCTCAGCGCCAACTGCGACGAGTTCATTTTCTACGATGATCTGGTG
>CAYHXK010000312.1:0-3527 GCA_964360125.1 uncultured Sterolibacterium sp. | reverse complement strand
ACGTCGCAGATGCGGACGATTTGATGTGCGTGGCGGCGGAACTGCTGGGCGATGTACAGCAGCGGCGGCGGATGGGAAGTGCCGGACAGACTTTTGCCGCGCGCCATCGTGGAGCCAGCGCACGGACGCTCGCGCTGGTGGAGAGTGCCCTGGTCAAACAGTAGCAAAAGCGTGAATCTCCGCCAGGGGACAGAACAGCCCTGGCAAGCGCAGAGAATTACTCGAGCAAGATGTTCACCGCGGCGACATCTTCCTCGCCGAGCGTGCCGGCGGCTGCCTTGAGTTTCAACTGGGCCGCCAGGGTGTCGAGGCGTGCCTTGGCGAGATCGCGCCGGGTCGAAAAGAGCTGCTGCTGGGCATTGAGCACGTCGATGTTAATCCTCACCCCAACCTCATAGCCGAGCTTGTTCGAATCGAGTGCGGACTGCGAGGAAACCAATGCCTGCTCCAGCGCCTTGACTTGCGCCAGGCCGGAGGTCACCCCGAGATACGCTTGACGGGCCGAGAGCGCCGCACCGCGGCGCGCATTTTCCAGATCCGAGCGTGCCTTCTCATGCAGGGCGACGGCTTCGCGATCCCTGGACAGGGTAGTGCCACCCGCGAAAATCGGAATGGCGAGTTGCACACCGATGGTAGTGGCTTCGGTATCGCCGCCGCTGCCTGCCGTCAAGGTACTGGCGGTTGCCGAGCTGCGCCCGCGCGAGGCGACCAGGTCCACCGTCGGGTAATGCCCGGCGCGTTGCTTTTCAATCTCGCGCGCGGCGATCTCCAGGCCGGCCTGGTTGAGTTGCACCGCCAGGCTGCCTTGCTCGGCCGATTCAACCCACTTGTAGATATCGTCGGGTTGCGGGCGGCTGATCTGCAAGCCCTGGCGCAAATTTTTCAGCGCCTCCGGCTCCTGGCCGACGATGGTGCGCAAAGCCTGGCGCTTGACCTGCAGGTCGTTGTCGGCGGCGATTTCCTGCGCCGTGGTCAGGTCGTAGCGCGCCTGCGCCTCATGGGTGTCGGTAATGGTTGCGGTACCGACCTCGAAGTTGCGCTTGGCCGAGGCCAATTGCTCGCCGATCGCCGTCTTCTGTGCTTGTGCCGTAGCCAGGCTTTCCTGTGCCAGCAGTACGTCGAAGTAGGCTTGGGCGACGCGCACGATCAGATCTTGTTTCGCCAGTCCGTACTGCGTTTCGGCCTGGGCCGCCACCAGTTCGGACTGCTTGTAACCGGCCCAATTCTGCCAGCGGAACAGCGGCTGCGACAGGTTCACCGACCAGCCGTTGCTGTTGTATTTGCGTGCCAACTCCGCAGCGGGCGTGGCGCGCGTGGTGGTGTCGAGATCGTTCCACACGCTGCTGGCCGACAAACCGATGGTCGGCAGCAACCCGGCGCGGCCTTGCGGCAGTTTTTCACGGCCCGCTGCGAGTGCGGCGCGGGCAGAGGCAAACTGGGCGTCATAGCCGATCGCGGCACGATACACACCGAGCAAATCGGCAGCGTGTGCCGAACCCAGAGAAAACATGGAAGCGGCATACAACAACGGCAGCATTTCCTTCATGGCTGGCTCCTGTCTTTCAATACGTCGGCATGGTGGCGTCAACCTGTTGCGCCCAGGCCGCAACCCCACCATATAAATTCAAAATTTTCGAAAATCCTTGCTGCTCCAGGAACATCGCTACTTGATAACTGCGTGCGCCGTGGTGGCAGATCACTACTGTTTCCGCATTCCGGTCCAGCTCCAGGTAACGCGCCGGTACGCTGCGCATCGGCATCGATTTGGCGTCCGCAATCCGGCATACATCGAGTTCCCAAGGTTCGCGTACGTCGAGCAGTTGAGGCTTGGCACGGGTTCCAGCGGTGCTATCCTTGAGCCATTCATTCAGCTGTGACGCGCTAATTTGCTGCATGGGCCTC
The DNA here is from genome assembly GCA_964360125.1 of uncultured Sterolibacterium sp. Taxonomy (GTDB): domain Bacteria; phylum Pseudomonadota; class Gammaproteobacteria; order Burkholderiales; family Rhodocyclaceae; genus JACRAR01. The sequence goes on along the minus strand of CAYHXK010000312.1, from coordinate 1,625 downwards.
AGAAGGTGAAGCGCGCAGGTTGCGGTGCGTTGAGCAACGCAGGTATCACGGTTTCGAACAGGGCGACGCTGTGGAACGCATCCTCCGTCAAGCGGGTGATGAGCCGGGCTTCCATGACCGGCGCCTCGCCGACCACCGCGAATAGCCGTCCGCCGATTTTGAGTTGTGCCGTAAGTTGCGGCGGCAATAGCGGCAGGCTGCCCGATACCATGATCACATCATAGGGTGCGTGAGTTTGCCAGCCCAGCGCGGCATCCCCGGTTTCCACCGTGACATTGCCGATATCCAGTCGCTTGAAGGTGGCGCGGGCCTGCTCCGCCAGTTGCGGGACGACTTCGATGCTCCAGACATGTTCGGCATGCGCCGCCAGTAGTGCCGCCATGTAGCCGGAGCCGGCGCCGATCTCCAAGGCCTTGTCGCTTTTCCTGACGTGCAATGCCTGCAGGGCGTGGGCTTCGATCTTCGGCGTCAGCAGGCATGCGCCATGTCCCAGCGGGATTTCGACATCCGCGAAGGCCAGTGGAAGATAGGCAGCCGGCACAAACTCCTCGCGCTTGACGACGAAAAGCAGATCCAGCACCCCTTCGTCGAATACTTCCCAGGGACGTATTTGCTGTTCGACCATGTTGAAGCGGGCTTGTTCGAGGTTCATACGGGTTTACCAAGGAGAGTATAAGTGTACATTAATATGTTTTCCTGCCGGACAGGAAGGCTATTTTAGCCTACCTGCGCACCCTCATCTTCTTTCACCCGAAACCACGCCGCATACAGCGCGGGCAGGAACAACAGCGTCAGCACCGTCGCCACCACCAGGCCACCCATGATGGCCACCGCCATCGGTCCAAAGAAGGTGCTGCGCGTCAGCGGTATCATCGCCAGTATAGCCGCCAGCGCGGTCAGCACGATGGGGCGGAAGCGGCGCACGGTCGAGCCGATGATCGCCTCCCAACTGCTCTTGCCGGCCTCCTCGTCCTGTTCGATCTGATCCACCAGGATCACCGAATTGCGCATGATCATGCCGGACAAGGCAATGGTGCCGAGCATCGCGACGAAGCCGAAAGGCACCTTGAAGACCAGCAGGAACAGTGTCACGCCGATCAGTCCGAGCGGCGCGGTGAGTACCACCAGGAAGGTGCGGCTGAAGCTGTGCAGTTGCAGCATCAGCGCCGTCAGCACGGCCAAGATGAACAGCGGCACGCCGGCGGCGACCGATTCTCCTCCCTTGGCGCTTTCCTCAGCCGCGCCGCCGGTTTCCAGCAGGTAGCCGGGCGGCAGTTTGGCGCGTATCGGAGTCAGCGTCGATAGCACCTGTGCGGTGACCACCGGCGCCTGGATGCTGCCGTAAACATTGGCGCGCACCGTGATGGTCGGCAGGCGGTTGCGGCGCCAGATTACGCCTTCCTCGAAGCCGTAGGAAATGCGGGCAATCTGCGCCAGCGGCACGCTCTTTCCGGCGCGGGTCGGCACTTCCAGGTCGGCCAGCAGCGAGAGAAGGACGCGCTCTTCCCGCGACCCACGCAGCAACACTTCGATCAACTGGTCGCGTTCGCGGTAGTAAGTAACGCTGTAACCGTTGAGGGCGTTGTTGAGGAAGACGGAAATATCCGCCGAGCCGAGACCCAGCA
>CAYHXK010000311.1:0-3552 GCA_964360125.1 uncultured Sterolibacterium sp. | reverse complement strand
GGGCGAATGTGGCAGTTTCGGAATTCTGATTCCTGACTTTTGCAAGAGGCTCATAGAACCAAAATTCAAACCACTCGCACCGTAGAACCATAACGCGCCAACCGGGAATCAGACGTGAGCAGCACGAGCGGCTCGGTCTGGCTTTGCGCTACCAGCAATCGGTCAAATGGGTCGCGATGATCGTCGAAAACAGGCAGCGCGGCGACGGCAAGCAGGTGTTCATTTTTGATGTCAAGCCAGGTAAAACCGTGCTTCTCGACATTGCCGGCAAATTTGGCGATATCCATTTTCAGCCGCCCGTTCGAAACTTTGATGGCAATTTCCCATAGGGATGCACGGCTGACGAAAACCTCTTCCGCCTCGTTGCGCACCCATTGCGTGACTTTTGCCGGCAAGCGCGGATGCTTGGCCTCCCACCAAATGACCAGATGAGTGTCAAGCAACACCCTCATGTTGGTTCCGGCTTCAGGCAATCAAACAACTCGTCGATAGGCGCGTCAAAGTCGTCGGCAATCCAGATTTCTCCTGCCATCGCTCCCGGCGGCGCAATCTTGCGCTTTGGCGCGACATACGGGACAAGGCGCGCGATAGGTGTGCCCGATTTGGCGATGACCACATCTTCTCCCGACTGCACTTGCTCAAGCAGCCTGGAAAGCTGGGTCTTGGCCTCGTGAATATTGACAACCTGCATGGCGTTCCCCCGCGAATTAGCTAAGTGTTAGTTTACTTGTATTCACGACCGGGAACAAGGAAGATTTGGAAATGGAATTACTTGTTCAACTGCCGCATCGCCCGCTCCAAACCTTCCAGCGTCAGGGGGAACATGCGGCCGCCGACGATATCGCGGATGATCTGGATCGAGTGGCGATACTCCCACAGCCGTTCGGGTTCCGGATTGAGCCAGACGGCATGGGGGTATTTGTCGAGCAGGCGGGCGAGCCAGGCCGCACCCGGTTCCTCGTTCATATATTCAACGCTACCGCCGGCCTGGAGGATCTCGTAGGGACTCATGGTGGCGTCGCCGACCAGGATCAACTTGTAGTCGTCGCCATACTTGTGCATCACGTCATGGAGCGGGAAGCGCTCCGCGTGGCGACGGCGGTTGTCGCGCCAGACATAGTCATAGACACAGTTGTGGAAGTAAAAATACTCGAGATGCTTGAACTCCGTCTTGGCGGCGGAGAATAATTCCTCGCACAGCTTGATGTGGTCGTCCATCGAACCGCCGATATCGAGGAACAGCAGCACCTTGATCTTGTTGTGCCGCTCCGGCCGCATTTTCAGGTCCAGCCAGCCGGCGTTCTGCGCCGTGCCGCGGATGGTGCCGTCGAGGTCCAGTTCCTCGGCCGCGCCTTCGCGCGCGAAGCGCCGCAGCCGGCGCAGGGCGATCTTGATGTTGCGCGTGCCGAGTTCGACCGAGTCGTCGAGATTGCGGTATTCGCGGTTTTCCCACACCTTGACAGCGCTGCGGTTGCCGGCGGAATCGCCGCCGACGCGGATGCCCTCGGGATGGTAACCGCCGTGGCCAAAGGGGGAACTGCCGCCGGTGCCGATCCATTTGCTGCCGCCCTGGTGGCGCCCTTTCTGCTCTTCCAGGCGTTGCTTGAACTGCTTCATCAGCTTGTCCCAGCCGAGTTTCTCCAGCTTGGCCTTTTCCTCGGGCGTCAGGTGTTTCTGCATCATCTGCCGCAGCCAGTCTTCGGGAATCTCCGCCTCCAGACCGGGGATCGACGTGACGCCCTTGAAATAGGCGCCGAAAGCGCGGTCGAACTTGTCGTAGTTGGACTCGTCCTTGACCAAGCAGGCGCGCGCCAGCACGTAGAAGTCGTCCAGACTGTGTCCGGCCAGCCCCGCCTGAAGAGCTTCCAGCAGGGTCAGGAATTCCTTGGTGGACACCGGCAACTTTGCGGTCTTGAGGTGGAGGAAGAAGTCGATCAGCATCGGCGGGCGTGGTGCGTGGTGGGGCGGAAGTCTCAGCCTGCTGAGAATACGACGACGCGGTTGCGCCCTTCCTGCTTGGCGAGATACAGCGCCAGGTCGGCCGCCTGAGTCAAAACGTCCGGTGTCTCGCCATGCTCCGGGTAGGCGGCGATGCCGATCGACAAGGTCGCCTGGATGCGATATTCGCCGATCTCGGCGACGCGCCCGGCAAATTCGGCGCGCAGGTGTTCGGCGCGCTGGCGGGCGGTTTCGGGGGGCATTTTCGGCATCAGCAGCAGGAACTCCTCGCCGCCGTAGCGGCACGGAATATCCCCGGCACGGGCGCTCTCGCGCAACATCGCGCCGAACATCCTGAGCACCTCGTCGCCGGCCTGGTGGCCGTAGGTGTCGTTCACCTGCTTGAAATGGTCGAGATCGATCATCATCAGGCAGAGCGGACTGACCTCGCGCTCGGCGCGCGCCAGCTCGCGTTCCAGCGTCTCGTCGAAATAGCGGCGGTTGTAGAGGCCGGTCAGCGGATCGCGGGTCGCCTGTTCCTGGAGTTCGGCTTGCAGGCGCTGGATCTCGGCGAGCCGGGCTTCCAGCTCGAGGTTGGCCTTGAGCAGCGCCTGCTCATGCCGCTTCAAGGTCTCGCGCGTGTTGCGCAGCTTGAGATTCCGGACGAAGGTGACGTTGCCGACGTTAAGCACATAGATCGTCAGGCCGACCAGGCACAGCGCGACGGACAAAAATTCGGTTTCCGGCGCATACCTGAAACCGGCGCCGATCACCCACAACAAGGCGCCCGCGAAGTAGGACAGAAATGCGTAGAGAGCGCCCCGCCAGCCACGGATGGTGGCGCTGTTGAGCGCACTGCCCATGAACATCGTGAATGCAATCCAGGTCGGGAAGCCGAGGGCGGCTGCCCACACCCCGAGCAGCAGGGTGTCGATCGCCAGGTTTGAAAACTCGGCCTTGAGTGAATCCCGGGCGCGGCGCGCACGCCAGAAAACCAGGTGGGGGTAAACCAGGAACTGCATGCCCAACAGCCCCCAGGCGACAGCGCCGTAGCCCCGCCCCGCCATGTGCATGCCGATGGCGACGAATAGCGCGACGAACGACGTCGCCCGAATCAGGTAATTGTTGCGGACCAGCCAGTGAACCTTGGCTGCACTCAGGCGCATTGCCCGGCTCCCGTTCTCGCTCCCGCTTGAGCCAGTTGAAGGGCCCATGGACTCAACGGTTGTGCCTGGCCATGAACACCAGCCGCTCGAACAGATGCACGTCCTGCTCGTTCTTGAGCAGCGCGCCATGCAGCGGCGGAACGGTAACTTTCCTGTCCTGCGAGCGCAAGGCTTCGGGTGGTATATCCTCGGCCAACAGGAGCTTGAGCCAGTCCAGCAATTCCGAGGTGGAGGGTTTTTTCTTCAGACCGGGCACCTCGCGCAATTCGAAAAAAACCTCCAACGCCTCTTTCAGCAGCGACTTTTTGAGTCCGGGGAAGTGCACGTCGACGATGCTCTGCATCGTTCCCCGGTCGGGAAACTTGATGTAATGGAAGAAGCAGCGGCGCAGGAAAGCGTCGGGCAATTCCTTCTCGTTGTTCGAGGTAATGAACACGATAGGAAGATG
>CAYHXK010000310.1:0-3587 GCA_964360125.1 uncultured Sterolibacterium sp. | reverse complement strand
CGAGACGGCGAGGGCGATTTCGGTTCTGAGGCTCATATCGCGCAGGCTTTTCATGGCGCATTCGCTCCATGACTAAGCATTCGATCGATCACTTCGACAAACCGTGTCACGTGCAACGGCTTGGTCAGGTAGTCGGTAAAACCCGCTGCCATGCCGCGTTCGATGTCGCGTGGCAAGGCATTGGCGGTGACGGCAACGATCGGGATATGTTTCAGGCGGGGGTCCGACTTGAACACTTTCAGAACTTCGTAGCCATCCATGCCCGGCATGTTGATGTCGAGCAGAACCATATCCGGCAAGTGCGCCAGGGCCAGTTCCAGACCGAGCTTGGGCGTGTGGGCCGTCATCAGATGAATGTGCCGGCGCATGCCGAGCATTTGCGCCACCAGCTTGAGATTAACCGGATTGTCGTCGATGCAGAGCACGCGATACTGCCGTCCCGAGGCCGCCGTTCCCGGCGCTCCGTGGCTCATGTTCTCAGTCACGTCAGCGTTCGAGAGGGTTTCGGCCGGCAGTTCGATCCAGAAGGTGGAGCCGCTGCCGACCCGGCTATCCACGCCCACTTCGCCGCCCATCAATTCCACCAGCAGGCGGGTGATGGTCAAGCCTATCCCGGTACCTTCGATGGTGCTGCGTTCCGCATTCAGTCGGCTGAAGGGCTGGAATAGTTCGGGCATGCGCTCGGGGGGAATCCCGGCGCCAGTATCGGCGATGGCGATGCGCAGGCGATCCACACCGCCGGGGAAGACGCTCAGATGGATAACGCCGCCTTCGTTGTTATATTTCACGGCATTGGAGAGCAAGTTCAGCAACACCTGCTTGAGGCGCACGCGGTCGGCACGCACGCTCATCCTTGGCGACACTTCCACGCGCATGGCTATCTGCCTTAGCGCCGCCAGGGGCCGGATCAGCAGCCGGCAGTCCTCGATCAAACCCGCCAGTTCCACCGGTTCCAAAGAGAGGTCGATACGGCCGGACTCGATTTTAGCCAGATCCAGAACCTCATTGATGAGTTCCAGCAAATGACGGCCGCCCTTGAGGATTTCATGCAAATTGTCCTTTTGCATTTCGGGCAGAGTATTGTCGTACGCCATGAGTTGGCCGAAGCCAAGTATGGCGTGTAGCGGCGTGCGCAGCTCGTGGCTCATGCGCGAGAGGAAGTCGGATTTTGCCTGGTTCGCCTGCTCGGCCTCTTTGCGGGCTGCGACACTTAACTGTTCGGCCCGCTTGCGATCGTCGATGTCCTGCACTACACCCAGCATCTGCAAGGGCTTGCCGGCCGCATCGCGCACCACCGCGCCCTTCTCCAGCAGCCAGCGCACCGTTCCGTCGGGCAAGATTACGCGGTGCTCGATCTCGTAGGGCACGTCGCGTTCGACGCTGGCGTTGATGGCATCGAGCACACTCTGGCGGTCGCCCGGATGCAGTGCGTTGAGCAAGTTCTCGATAGTGGTTACCAGTTCGCCGGCCGGATGTCCGAACAGCACTGGGATGCGCTCGGACCAAAACAGATTGCCGGTCTGGATGTTCCAGTCCCAGGTGCCTATATTCGCGTAGGACTGGCCGCGCCGCAGGCGCTCCTCGCTGATGCGAATGGCTTCCTGGCTTTGTTTCTCCTGCTGACGTCGCCAAGCATCGGAGCGTTGCATGGAGCGATAGCGCAGGGTATGCGACTTGACGGCGGCGACCAGCAGGTCGAGCGCCACCGGCTTGTTGAGATAATCCTCGGCGGCGGCCTCGCGGGCCAGCAGTTTATCCTGCATGCCTTCCATTGCCGTCAGGAAAATGGCCGGCAGACGGGCATATTCCGGGCGCTGGCGCACGATGGTCGCCAGCTCCGTGCCGCGGCAGCCCGGCATATCGATATCCAGCAGCAGCAGGTCGGGCTTGAAGTCCTCCATTGCTTCAAGCACCAGCAATGGATCCTGCAGGGCCATCACCTCGACGCCGGCATCCTTGAGCACCGCACTGTAATAAGACAAGCTGTGCTCGTCGTCGTCGACCAGGATCGCGCGCGCCGGCGGACCGTCCAGCCGGTCGTGGATGTCCTCGAGCAGCGCGGCCAGTCGGTCGGCGTCCAGCGGTTTGTGAAAAAAATGGCTGACGCCGGCCCGTTGCCAGGCGACCTGCTCCTTGAACCGGGAATCGCGATCGACCAGGGCGATCCAGCCCGCCGCCATGGCGGCGCGCTTGCTCAAGGCTTCACGCTGGGTCGGTGCAAGCGCATCCAGCCAGCGCAGTTCGGTAAGCAGTACCTCGCGACTCGATTGCGGCGGGGGCAACTGTTCCAGGCTGCTAATGCGACGCGGCTGGATATTCAGGAGGGACAGACGCGGGGCGACCGGAGGCAGCTCCTCCGCGAATTGCCCCAAGATGATCAGGCTCAGCGATTGATCCATGGCGGAGCTGGTTTCAGTTGCCCGGTCCGGCAGCAGCAAACCACGAGACCGGTCTGGCGAAGCAAACGTATGGCTGGCGGAGGAATTCCAGGGCCAAGGGTGGGGAGATGTTGATGCTGTCGGAGAGAACAATGCGCATGCTGCGTGAACACTCCTATGGCATATATTCCTGCAAAATAGGCAATCAAATTACCGCTATGCAAAGACTAACACGTCTATTGACCGGCGCGGAATTCGAACCCGGATTCCGGCTTTTGCCGTGACTGCTGCTCCACGGATAACTCGACCGCATATTCCGCCAGCGCCAGGCTGGCGGTCAGTCCAGGGGATTCGATGCCGTACAGGCAGATCAGTCCGGGTACGCCATGTTCGCCGGGACCCTGCAGCATGAAGTCGCGCGCCGCAGCGCCGGGTGCGTGCGGCTTGGGGCGGATGCCGGCATAGGCCGGCGCCAGGGCGTCGTCGGGCAGGGCCGGCCAGTAGCGGCGGATCTCGGCATAGAAGGCATCGGCGCGGCGCGGATCGACGCGGTAGTCGAGGGTGTCCACCCATTCCACGTCCGGGCCGAAGCGCGCCTGGCCGCCGAGGTCCAGGGTAAGGTGCACACCCAGGCCGGCGGCTTCCGGCAGCGGATAAATCAGGTGCGAAAACGGCGCCCGTCCGGCCAGCGCATAATAATTCCCTTTGGCATAGGACAGCGGCGGCACCGTCCGTGGCGGCAGACCGCGCAGGGCGTGCGCGAATCCCTGCGCGCCGAGGCCGGCGCAGTTGAAGACGCTTTTGGCCAGCAGTTGCATGGTCTCGGCGCCGCCAACTTCGAGGAGGATGCCGTCCGTCGTGATTTCGCCTCCAACTACCGGACTCTGCAACGCCAGCACAGCGCCTGCGTTTTCCGCATCGCCCAGCAATGAAAGCATCAGCGCGTGGCTGTCGACGATGCCGGTGGAGGGCGAGAGCAGGGCGGCAACGCATTCCAGCGCCGGCTCGATCTCCTGCGCCGCGCTGCGTGTCAGGGCCTGCAGGTCGTTGACGCCGTTGTCGCGGGCATGGACGGCGATGGCATCGAGCCGGCCGAGCTGGCTGGCATGGGTGGCGACCAGCAGCTTGCCGCAGCGGCGGTGGCCGATCCCGCGCTCGGCGCAATAGGCATAGAGCGCGTGCTTGCCGGCGACGCACAACAGGGCCTTC
>CAYHXK010000309.1:0-3588 GCA_964360125.1 uncultured Sterolibacterium sp. | reverse complement strand
CGGCCTGATCGGGCTGGGGTTGGTCGACGCATTCCGCCAGTTCGAGCAGGCGGAAAAAAGTTTCTCCTGGTGGGATTACCGCATGATGGCTTTCCGTCGCAATATGGGTTTGCGCATCGATCACATCCTGCTCTCGCCGGGCTTGGCGACGAGCTGCGCGGCATGCGCCATCGACAAGGCGCCGCGCAAACTGGAACGGCCCTCCGACCATGCGCCGGTTTTCGCCATGCTGGACAAGAACTGAGTCGTACCATGCGACTGCCATTGGCATAATGTTGTCGCGGCAAAAGCGTGGTTTAATAGTTGCGTATTTTCACCTCACCGAAAGGAGAACCGCCATGAAAGTCAATGAAGGCACCGTAGATCGCGCCATTCGCATCGTCGTCGGACTGGGTCTGATCGGTCTTGCCATCGCCGGCATCGGCGCACCGTGGACCTGGATCGGCCTGGTGCCGCTGGTCACCGGGGCGGTGGGATACTGCCCGGCCTATACCATCCTGGGCATGAATACCTGTTCAATGAAAAAAGAGTAATCCTTTCCAGCATCGTCTGCCAGGGCGGCGCGCCATCAGGGTGCTCCGTCCTGGTGCATTTGGCATATCGGGCGCACCAACATGGCCCCACATTGCTCCCGCCGCTTCCCCTGCCATTCACTGGCAATATCTCTGAAAGCCTTACTGCAAGCTGCTGACGCCGGGTTGATCCGACGCGAGTTGGGTACTTGGCACGCAATTCGCTGATACAGGTTTGTCGCGAAACAAAGCGCACCGGTTTGGTTCCTTTCTCAACTGCTAGGGGGTTTTCATGAAACGTCGCAACTTTATCAAGACGCTGGCGCTGTCCGTCTCGCTCGCCGCCGCGGGCATCACCTCGTTCCACGTCCAAGCCGCCGACACCATCAAGGTTGGCATCCTGCATTCGCTCTCGGGCACCATGGCGATTTCCGAAACGGCGCTGAAGGAAACCGCCCTGATGGCCATCGAGGAGATCAACGCCAAGGGCGGCGTGCTGGGCAAGAAGCTTGAGCCGGTGGTCGTCGATCCGGCTTCCAACTGGCCGCTGTTCGCCGAAAAGGCGCGCGGGCTGCTGACCCAGGACAAGGTGGCGGTGGTGTTCGGCTGCTGGACTTCGGTGTCGCGCAAGTCGGTGAACCCGGTGTTCAAGGAACTCAACGGCCTGCTGTTCTATCCCGTCCAGTACGAGGGCGAGGAACTTGAGAAGAACGTCTTCTACACCGGCGCCGCGCCCAACCAACAGGCCATCCCGGCGGTCGAGTACCTGATGAGCAAGGACGGCGGCTCGGCCAAGCGCTGGGTGTTGCTCGGCACCGACTACGTCTATCCGCGCACCACCAACAAGATCCTGCGCGCCTTCCTCAAGTCCAAGGGCGTCGCCGAGGCCGACATCATGGAGGAATACACCCCCTTCGGCCATAGCGACTACCAGACCATCATCGCCAAGATCAAGAAGTTCGCCGCCGAGGGCAAGAAGACCGCGGTGGTGTCGACCATCAACGGCGACTCGAACGTGCCTTTCTACAAGGAACTCGGTAACGCCGGCCTCAAGGCCACCGACGTGCCGGTGGTGGCTTTCTCGGTGGGTGAAGAGGAATTGCGCGGCGTCGACACCAAACCGCTGGTGGGTCACCTCGCCGCCTGGAACTACTTCCAGTCGCTGAAGAACCCCGAGAACGACAAATTCATCAAGATGTACCGCGACTGGGCCAAGAAGCAGAAGCTGCCCAAGGCCGACAGCGTCGTCACCAACGACCCGATGGAAGCCACCTACATCGGCATCCACATGTGGAAGCAGGCGGTCGAGAAGGCCAAGAGCACCGACGTCGACAAGGTCATCGCCGCCATGGCCGGCCAGACCTTCAAGGCGCCGTCAGGCTTCGTCGCCAAGATGGACGAGAAGAACCACCACCTGCACAAGCCGGTGTTCATCGGCGAAGTGAAGGCGGACGGCCAGTTCAACGTGGTGTGGAAGACCCCGGGTCCGGTCAAGGCCGCGCCGTGGTCGCCCTATATCCCCGGCAACGACAAGAAGAAGGGCGAGCCCGAGGGTAAATGAGGGCCAGCAAGCCGCATATTCCGGCTTGAGTTGGGATACGGCGACCAGGCAGCATCGGTCGCCGTATCTCCAGCGCCCCGCAGGTCCCGATCTCCCTCGGTCCACCCCGCAGAGGGTGTGAGGGTCATGGGGTACGCCGACTTCTGCCACAGCACATCCCATGCGCCATTTTCTCTTTGCACTTTTCTGCTGGCTTTCCCTTGCCGCCCAGGCAGCCGCGCAGTTGGGTATAGACCCGGCGCTGGTGCGGCAACTGGCTGCCGAAGAATCCGAAGAAAAAATCGCCGCCATCCACAAACTCGTCCAGACCGCCGATCCGGAAGCCGCCAAGATTCTCCAGAAACTCAACGAGGGCACGCTGAAAAACCAGCAAGGGGAAGACATCACCATCAACAACCGCGTGCGCGGCGAACTGGCCGGCGCACTGGCGGCCCTGCGGGTCTTCGATCCCGACCGCAGCAAACGCTACCAGGCCGCCAAGGAGCTCGCCGCGGATGTCAATCCCGCCATCGCTCCATTGCTGGCGCGTGCCCGCAACCAGGAAAGCGACAGCCAGATAAGGATCTTGCTGGCCGAAGCTCACGCGCTGGCAACGCTCAAGGACCCCGACCCGAACGTGCGCATTGCCGCCGCCAAGGCGCTGGCGACCAGTGCCGATCCCAACACCCGAACTATCCTCAAGAACCTCTCGGAACCGGCCAACGAGGCCGAGTCGCTGGTGCGCCGCGCCGCCTTCGCCTCTTACATACAGGTCAAGGATCGCCTGACCATCGGCGAGAACGTCGGCCGGATTTTCTCCGGCTTGTCGCTCGGCAGCATCCTGCTGCTGGCCGCCCTCGGCCTCGCCATTACCTACGGCGTCATGGGCGTCATCAACATGGCGCACGGCGAGCTGCTGATGATCGGCGCCTATGCCACCTACGTCGTGCAGGGTGCCTTCCGCAGCTATGCGTCGGCCTGGCTCGACTGGTACGTGCTGGCTGCGATTCCCGTCGCCTTTTTCGCCGCCGCCGCCATCGGCATCCTGCTCGAGCGCACGGTGATCCGCTGGCTCTACGGCCGGCCGCTGGAAACCTTGCTCGCCACCTGGGGCCTGTCGCTGATGCTGATCCAGGCCGCGCGGCTGATCTTCGGCGCGCAGAATGTCGAGCTCGCCAATCCGAGCTGGATGTCCGGCGGCATCGAGCTGATACCGGGCCTGACGCTGCCGCTCAACCGCATCGTCATCGTCGGCTTCGCGCTGTTCGTGCTGGCGCTGGTGTGGGTGCTGATGAACCGCACCCGGCTCGGCATGTTCGTGCGCGCCGTGACGCAGAACCGGGCCATGGCCGGCTGCGTCGGCGTGCCGACGAGCCGCATCGACAGCGTGGCCTTCGCGCTCGGCGCCGGCATCGCCGGCCTGGGCGGCGTGGCCTTGTCGCAGATCGCCAACGTCGGCCCGGACATGGGCCAGGGCTACATCGTCGATTCCTTCATGGTGGTGGTGCTGGGCGGCGTCGGCCAGCTCGCCGGCGC
>CAYHXK010000308.1:0-3606 GCA_964360125.1 uncultured Sterolibacterium sp. | reverse complement strand
CACCGGCCGCTTCCAGCCTGCGATGCTGGCTTGTTTGGCGCGCGAGATGGTGAGTTGCTCGGGCGGCGCATCGCGGGTCAGCGTGGTGCCGGCGCCCAGCGTGGCGCCGCGGCCGACGGTGACGGGGGCCACCAGTTGGGTGTCGGAACCGATGAAGGCGTCGTCCTCGATCACCGTGCGATGCTTGTTGGCGCCGTCGTAGTTGCAGGTGATGGTGCCGGCGCCGATATTCACCCGCTGCCCTATCGTGGCGTCGCCGAGATAGGCGAGATGGTTGGCCTTGGAACGGTCGGCGATGCTGCTGTTCTTGACTTCGACGAAGTTGCCGATATGCACGTCCGCGCCGAGGGTGGTGCCGGGCCGCAGCCGGGCGTAGGGTCCGATGACGCAGGACGCGCCGATGGCCGCCGCGTCGATGTGGCTGAAGGCGACGACGCGGCTGCCGGCGCCGACCGTGGTGTTTTTCAGCACGCAGTGCGGCCCGATCGCCACACCGTCGGCCAGCTCGACGCGACCCTCGAACACGCAGTCGATGTCGATGAACACGTCGCGTCCGCACAGCAGTTCGCCGCGCACGTCGAGCCGCGCCGGATCGGCCAGACGCACCCCCTGAACCAATAGTTTTTCGGCCAGCCCGCGCTGGTGGATGCGCTCCAGAACCGCGAGCTGCGCCATGCTGTTCACCCCCGCGGTTTCCCAGGCATCGTCCGCTTGCGCGGATCGCACCGGCAGACCCTCGGCTACCGCCAGCGCGACGATGTCGGTGAGGTAGTACTCGCCTTGGGCATTGCGGTTGCTCAAGCCGGGCAGCCAGCGCGCCAGGCTGTCGGTCGCCGCCACCAGAATGCCGGTATTGATCTCGCGAACCAACCGCTCTGTTTCGTCGGCATCCTTCTCTTCGACGATGCGGCGAATGCTCTTGTCCTCTCCGCTGCGAATGATGCGGCCATAGCCGTACGGTTTTTCGAGGTCGGCGGTAAGCAGAGCAAGCTTACCGTTCTGCGCCTCCGCCAGCAGGCGATGCAAGGTGGCGCTGCGGGTCAACGGCACGTCGCCGGACAGCACCAGCGTCGGGAGTGCCGGATCGAGCTGCGGCAGCGCCTGCAACAGCGCGTGGCCGGTGCCCAGTTGAGGTTCCTGCTGCACCCAGGCGAGATCCGGCGCCTCCAGTTGTGCGCGCACCCGCTCCCCGCCATGGCCGTAAACTACACAGATACGCGCCGGTTCAAGACTCCGCGCGAGGTCCAGCACATGCGCCAGCAGGGGCTTGCCGCCCAAAGGTTGCAGCACCTTGGGCAGATCCGAATGCATGCGCTTGCCCTGCCCGGCGGCGAGGATGACGACGTTGATTTTAGAACCGCACAAAGGTGAAAATCACCGGCAAGGATTCATCGCGGCAGCGACGACCGGCCCATCAGGAATTGGTCCACCGCCCGCGCGCATTGGCGTCCTTCGCGGATCGCCCAGACCACCAGCGACTGGCCGCGGCGCATGTCGCCGGCGGAGAAGACTTTCGGCACATTGGTCGCATACGCCAGTTTTCCGCCCACATCCTCTTCGGTTTCCGCCTTGGCATTGCTGCGCCCGTCCTTATCCACGCCGAAGGCATCGAGCACGCTGCCGACCGGGCCGAGAAAGCCCATCGCCAGAAAAACCAGATCGGCCTTGACTTCGAATTCGCTGCCGGCAACCTCGCCCATCCTGCCATCCTGCCAGTCGAGCCGAATGGCCTTGATCGCCGTCAGCTTGCCCTTGTCCTTGCCAACCCCGCCGATGAACGCCTTGGTCGCCACCGACCAGTCGCGCGAACAGCCTTCGTCGTGCGAACTGGAGGTGCGCATCTTGAGCGGCCAGTAGGGCCAGGTGAGCGGCCGGTTCTCCTGTATCGGCGGGCGCGGCATCAATTCGAACTGGGTGATGCTGGCGGCGCCGTGGCGGTTGGAAGTGCCGACGCAATCCGAGCCGGTATCGCCGCCGCCGATGACGACGACGTGCTTGCCTGCCGCATCGATGTGCTGCGGCAATGCGTCTCCGGCATTGAGCTTATTCTGCTGGGGCAGGAACTGCATGGCGAAATAGACGCCTTGCAGATCGCGGCCGGGTACCGGCAGGTCGCGCGGGGCTTCGGCGCCGCCGGCCAGCACTACGGCAGCATGCCCGGCGAGAATATTTTCCGCTGCAAACTCACCGCCAACATGCTCGCCTATATGTGCATTGACGCGGAACTCGACGCCCTCGGCCTGCATTTGCCTGATGCGCCGATCGATGTGCGATTTCTCCATCTTGAAATCGGGGATGCCATAGCGCAACAACCCGCCGATGCGGTCGGTCTTTTCATATACCGTCACGCTGTGGCCGGCGCGCGCCAACTGCTGCGCGGCAGCCAGGCCGGCCGGCCCGGAGCCGACCACCGCGACCTTCTTGCCGGTCTTTTGGGTCGGCGGCTGCGGCGTCACCCAGCCTTGCTGCCAGCCTTTGTCGATGATGGCATGCTCGATCGACTTGATGCCGACGGCATCATCGCTGATGTTGAGCGTGCATGCCGCTTCGCAGGGCGCCGGACAAATGCGGCCGGTGAACTCGGGAAAATTATTGGTCGAGTGCAGCACTTCGAGCGCCGCTCGCCATTCCTGGCGAAACACCAGGTCGTTCCAGTCCGGAATGATGTTGTTGACCGGGCAGCCGCTGCTGCAAAAGGGGATGCCGCAATCCATGCAGCGCGCCCCCTGGATCCTGGCTTCCTCGTCGCTCAGATGGAGTACGAATTCGCTATAGTTCTTGAGGCGCTCGGCGACCGGCAGTTGCGCTTCGGAGAGGCGCTGGTATTCCATGAATCCGGTGGGCTTACCCATTATGCGGCTTCCTTCTGTTGCAAGTTCGCGGCGGCAAGCTCCTGCAGCGCCCTGCGGTATTCGTGCGGCATGACCTTGACGAACCTGTCCCGGCTTGCCGGCCAGTCGGCGAGAATATTGCGGGCGGTGGCGCTGCCGGTGCATTCGGCATGGCGCTCGATCAGCGTCCGCAACTGCGTCTCGTCGGCCTGGTCGCGATGACGGGGCTCCAGCGTCGCTTGTTTTTCGGCCGGCAAAACTTTTTCCAGCGCCACCATGGCGGGGTTGCAGCGCGCGGCAAAACCGCCGTCGCGATCGAACACGTAGGCAACGCCGCCGCTCATGCCGGCGGCGAAGTTGCGGCCGGTCTGTCCGAGCACCACCACGGTGCCGCCGGTCATGTATTCGCAACCATGATCGCCGGTGCCTTCCACCACCGTCGTGGCGCCCGAGTTGCGCACGCAGAAGCGCTCGCCGGCCACGCCGCCGAAGAAAGCCTCGCCCGCGATGGCGCCGTAGAGGACGGTATTGCCGACAATGATGTTTTCGTCCATGCGGCCGCGGAAGCCTGGATTCGGACGCACCACGAGGCGTCCGCCCGACAGCCCCTTGCCGGCATAGTCGTTGGCTTCGCCGGTCAGGTCGAGGGTGGCGCCATGCGCCAGGAAGGCGCCGAAACTCTGCCCTGCCGTGCCGGTCAGCTTCACCGTGATGGTGTTGTCCGGCAGTCCGTCATGGCCATGGCGGCGGGCGATCTGGTGCGACAGCATGGCGC
>CAYHXK010000307.1:0-3624 GCA_964360125.1 uncultured Sterolibacterium sp. | reverse complement strand
CAAGCCCTGCTGGATTTCGGCACGAAAGCCTCGAATGCCGCGCCGATCATTGTGGCTGTTATGGGGCCGCTACTCCTGGGTTTGCTGGCGATGCTTGCGGCGCCGCTGCTGTATGCCGTGACGCTGCCGCTGCCCGAGGGACTTGCGCTGTTTGCCGCCCATACCCTCGTCGTCGCCATCCCACTCATCATGCTGCGGCAGCGTACGCTGCCAGACAGCCTGCTGGCATGGGAAGCCGGCCTGCCCATCCCGCCGCGCCACAGAATCATCGGGGATGCGCGGGCCACCACGGTCCTGGTGGCGCCTTTGTGCGGCGCCTATCTGGTTTCATCCTTGGTCTGGTTCTGGCAGTGGCCGCCATGGCTGCGGCCGGTGTGGGCGGCCGGATCCGCGGCGATCCTTGCCTCGACACTGGCCACTTGGCTGATCGGCATGCTGCTGTTGTCCCTGCGCTCCCGCTCGCTTCGCGCCAGCCGTCGCGGCAGCGGAGCGGCGCGGCCGCAATCCACCGGCATGACCTGGAAGCTGCCCGCATACCGTTGGTCGCGCGACCTGGCCGTGGCGCATGCTCTGTTGCTGAAGCCACTGTGGCGGCGCAATGCCCTGCTATGGCGTGCCGGTCATCCAGCGCTGATCGTGCTCGCCGCTGCGTGCCTGTTGGCGATGCCCTTGCTCCCGCCCGAGACCTTTACCTGGCAACCTGTCTTGGCAACGCTGTCGGCCCTGTTGTTCGTTGCCGTGGTTCTATGGCGCGACGCCCTGATGCAGTCGAATCTCGCCCACCTGGCGAAGGAAATTGCCGGTTGGCCCGTCTCGTTCGAGCACCTGAATGCGGTTTCAAGAACATGGACCCTGCTGCCGACGACTTTGCTAGCGCTCCTCCCCCTGGGGGCGATTTTATTGGCTGCATCATCCCGTAGTTTCAGCGCCCCATTGTGGTTCGCCGGCATCGGTCTGGTCGGTGCTCCGGCGATGCTTGCGGTCACCAAAACATGGACGCGCAATCGGTGGGCAGTGGCAGTGGTTCTGGTAGTGGCACTCGCAATCAGCGGAGATTTTCTGTGAACATTTCCCCATCGCTCACCGTGAGCGATCTTTCTTTCCGCGTCGGCAATCGTGTTGTCCTGGATGCCTTGAATTTTTCCATCGGCGCGGGGGTCGTGTGGATCAGGGGACCGAACGGCACGGGTAAGACCAGCTTGCTGAAGTTGCTGGGGGGCGCATTGAAAGCGCAGCTTGGCGAGATAAAACTCTCCGGGCTATCACTGTCCGGCATGACGGCGCGGGAGCGCGAGGCCGTCTTTCTGTGCACCGATGACCTTCCCCGGCTGCCTTGGCTGACCGCGGGCGAGTTGGTGGCGGTGTACGCTTCGATTTATCCGGGCATCGACAAGGCCGCGCTCGATGCGACCCTGGAATCTTTCAAGCTGATTCCGGTGCTCAACACCTCGATTGAGACACTGTCCCTGGGGGAGCGCAGGAAGCTGCATCTGGCGGTTGCCCTGTCGGTAAATTCGCGCTTGCTGCTGCTGGATGAAGCCCTGAACGCGCTGGATGCCTCGGCCGCCGACCAGGTTCGCCAGGAATTGCAGCGGCGTCAGGCTTCGGCCAGCCAAATCATCCTCATCACCAGCCATATCGATCCGCGCATCGCTGCGCGGGTATTCGATCTGCGTGGAGGCCCGGACTCCCGGCTGGATGAGGTCTCTGCGCTTTAGCCCGACATCCGTCGCCGCTTTCAGGCTGTCGGCAAGTCCTCAAGACTGTCGTGGATTTCCAGCCAGCGCTGTTCCGCCTGCTCTAACGCGCGCAGCAGTTCCGCCTTGCGTTTTTGCAGGTCCTGCGCCAGCGCCGGATGCGCCGAGGCGGCGTCGGCATACAGCGCAGGGTCGGTGAGGCGAGATTCCAGTTGGTTCAGCTCGGCCTGTTGCGCGGCGATCTGCTTTTCGAGTTTCACGGTTTCCTTCTGCAAGGCGCGCCGCTGTTCCAGCAAGGCCTGGCGCTCCGCCGTAGCCATGGATTGGGCGCGCTCGTCGCGGCGCGCCTGCTTGCCGGTCGAGGGCGCACTTGCCGACGTCGCGCCCGAGCGTTGCTTGGCCAGCCAGTCCGAATAGTCGTCGAGGTCGCCGTCGAATACCTGCACGCGGCCGTCGGCGACCAGCCACAGTTCGTCGGCGGTGGTGCGCAGCAGGTGCCGGTCGTGCGACACCAGCACCACGCCGCCGTCATATTCCTGCAAGGCCAGGTTGAGCGCCTCGCGCATTTCCAGGTCGAGATGGTTGGTCGGCTCGTCGAGCAGCAGCAGATTGGGTTTCTGCCAGATCAGCAGGGCCAGCGCCAGGCGCGATTTCTCGCCGCCGGAAAAGCGGCCGCAGGGCGCCGAGGCCATGTCGCCACGAAAATCGAAGCTGCCCAGATAAGTGCGCAATTCCTGCTCGCGCACCCGGCTGTGCAGGCGCAGCATGTGCTGCAGCGGCGACTCGTCGGGCCGCAACTGCTCCAGCTGGTGCTGGGCGAAGTAGCCGATCTTCAAGCCCTTGCCCTCGACCCGCTCGCCGGACAGGGGTTGCAGCTCACCCGCGAGGAGCTTCACCAGCGTCGACTTGCCGGCCCCGTTGCGTCCCAGCAGCGCCAGGCGCTGGCCCGGCCGCAGCGTCAGCTTGATGTCGGCGAGAACGCTCTTGTCGCCGTAGCCGGCACGGCCGTCGTGTACCACCAGCAGAGGATCGGGGGCAGTGCCGGCATCGCGGAAGCGGAAGGTGAAGGGCGTATCGACATGCGCCGCCGCCACGTCCTCCATCCGCGCCAGCGCCTTGATGCGGCTCTGCGCCTGGCGCGCCTTGGTGGCCTTGGCGCGGAAGCGTTCGATGTAGCTGTGCAGGTGGGCGCGTTCGCGTTGCTGCCGCTCGTACATCGACTGCTGCAGGGCCAGTTGCGCGCCGCGCTGGCGCTCGAAATCGCTGTAGCCGCCGCTATACAGCTTGAGCTTGCACTGCTCCAGGTGCAGGGTGTGGTCGGCGACGGCGTCGAGGAAGTCGCGGTCGTGGGAGATCAAGAGCAGCGTGCCGGCATAGTTCTTCAGCCAGTTCTCCAGCCACAGCACGGCGTCCAGGTCGAGGTGGTTGGTCGGCTCGTCGAGCAGCAGCAGGTCGGAGCGGCACATCAGCGCCCGCGCCAGGTTCAGCCGCACCCGCCAGCCGCCGGAGAAATCCGCTACCGGGCGCTGGTAATCGGCATCGCTGAAGCCCAGCCCGTAGAGCAGTTCGGCGGCGCGCGCGCGCGCCGAGTAACCTTCGATCTCGCCGAGGCGGCCATGCAGCTCGCCGACCCGGTGGCCGTCGTGGTCGTCATCGTGGGCGGCTTCGAGTTCTGCCAACTCGCGCTCGATGGCGCGCAATTCGACATCGCCGTCGAGGGTGAATTCCAGCGCCGCGTCGGGCAGGGCCGGGGTGTCCTGGGCGACATGCGCCAGCACCCAGGAGCGCGGCAGCTCCAGGTCGCCGCTTTCGGCATGCAGCTCGTCGCGCAGCAGCGCCAGGAAGGAGGACTTGCCGGTGCCGTTGGCGCCGATCAGGCCGATCTTCCAGCCCGGATGCAGTTGCAGGCTGGCGTCTTCGACGAGCA
>CAYHXK010000306.1:0-3697 GCA_964360125.1 uncultured Sterolibacterium sp. | reverse complement strand
GCTTTGAGAGCCAGGGCAACGGCTTGGCCATGCTGCGCGGCCGTACCGCGCTGGTAGACGGCGTGTTGCGGGAACTCTGGCGGCACTTTTCCTTGCCCGCATCGCTGACGCTGGTTGCCGTCGGCGGCTATGGCCGCGGCGAGTTGTATCCGGCCTCCGACGTCGACATCCTGCTGCTGCTGCCGGATGGCATGGATGGCAGCCATGACCCCAGCATCGAGCGGAGCATCGGCATGCTCTGGGATATAGGCCTGGATGTCGGCCACAGCGTGCGCAGCATCGGCGAATGCGTGGCGGAAGCCGGCCGCGACATCACCGTCCAGACCAGCCTGCTCGAAGCGCGCCAGCTCGCCGGCAGCCGCAAGACCTTCGCCGCATTCACCGCGGCCATGCGCGCCCACCTCGATCCGCAGGCATTTATCAAGGCCAAGCGGCTGGAACAGGAAGAGCGCTACGCGCGCCACAATGACACGCCCTACAGCCTGGAGCCGAACTGCAAGGAAAGTCCGGGCGGCTTGCGCGATTTGCAGATCATTTTATGGATCGGCGCCGCCGCCGCTCTCGGCGCCAGTTGGCGCAAGCTCGCCGGCAACGGCCTGATCACCCATGCCGAGGCCCGCCAACTGGAGCGCTGCGAGACCTTCCTGCGGCAAGTCCGCATCCGCCTGCATTACCTGGCCAAGCGCCGCGAAGAAAAGCTGATGTTCGACCACCAGGAAGCGTTGGCGCGGGCATTCGGCATCCTCCGCAGCCCGACCAAGCGCGCCTCCGAACTGCTGATGCAGCGCTACTACCGCAACGCCAAGCACATCACCCAGCTCAACACCATCCTGCTGCAAAACCTCGACGAACGCCTGTTCCCGGTCGACCGGGCGGCGCCGGTCTTGATCAACGAGCATTTCCAGATCGATCGCGAAATGCTCGATGTACGCAGCGAGGATGTCTTCGAACGCCAGCCGCGCGCCATGCTCGAGAGCTTCCTGCGCATGGAGCAGCACCCGGAATTGAAGGGCATGACGGCGCGCACCCTGCGCGCCCTGTGGCGCGCGCGCAGCCTGATCGACGCCAAGTTTCGCCGCGACCCGGCCAACCGCGCCTTGTTCCTGGCACTGTTCCAGCAGCAGCAAGGCATGGTGCATGAGTTCCGGCGCATGAACCAGTACGACATCCTCGGCCGCTACCTGCCCGCTTTCGGCAAGATCGTCGGACAGATGCAGCACGACCTGTTCCATGTGTATACCGTGGATCAGCACATCCTGCAGGTGATGCGCAATGTCCGCCGCTACACCATGCTGGAATTCACCCATGAATATCCGCTTTGCAGCCGCCTGATCAGCGGCTTCGAGCGCCACTGGCTGCTGTATGTCGCGGCGCTGTTCCACGACATCGCCAAGGGCCGCGGCGGCGATCACTCCCGCCTCGGCATGGCCGACGCGCGGCGTTTCTGCAAGGAACATGGGATCTGCGCCGAGGACACCGAACTGGTGGTGTTCCTGGTCGAGCACCACCTGACCCTGTCCTCGGTGGCGCAGAAGCAGGATCTGGCCGATCCCGAGGTGATCCGCCAGTTTGCCGGCGTGGTCAACACCGAACGACGGTTGGTGGCGCTCTACCTGCTGACCGTGGCAGATATTCGCGGCACCAGTCCCAAGGTCTGGAACGCCTGGAAAGGCAAGCTGCTGGAAGATCTCTACGCCGCCACCCGGCGCCTGCTCTCCGGCAGCGAACCGCAGCAGGCAATAGGCGTCGCCGGACGCCAGGAAGAGGCGCGCGGCCTCCTGCGCCTGCATGGCTTGCGGCCGGGGATCGAGGAAGCATTCTGGGAGCAGTTGGATACATCCTACTTCATGCGCCACGACGCCGAGGAAATCGCCTGGCACACCCGCGTGCTCTACCATCGTCCCGCTCCCACCGAGCCGTTGGTCAAGGCGCGTATCAACCAGATCGGCGAAGGCCTGCAGGTGATGATCTATGTCCCCGACCAGCCCGAACTGTTCGCCCGCCTGTGCGGCGCCTTCAGCCGGCTCGGCTATTCCATAGCGGACGCCAAGATTCATACCACCCGTCATGGCTATGCGCTCGACAGTTTCGTCCTGCTCGATCCCAGCCATCAACTGCCCTACCGCGATATGGCGGCCTTGCTGGAACACGACCTGACCGAGCGGCTGACCAGGCGGCCGCCGCTGGAGCCGCCGGTGACGGGACGGCTGTCGCGCCAGGTGCGGCATTTCCCGATCACGCCGGAAATCGGCATCCGCCCCGACGACAAAGGGAATTACTATGTCATGTCGGTGATGGCGGCCGACCGTCCCGGACTGCTGTATTCGATCGCACTGGTACTGTCGCGTCATAATGTAGACTTGCATACCGCCAAGATCGCCACGCTTGGCGAACGCGTCGAGGATACCTTCCTCATCAGCGGCAAGGAACTGGGGCAGACTGCCACGCTGTTGCGGCTGGAGCAGGAATTGCTGGCGGCGCTGCAGGTATGAACCTGACGAGGGGAAAACCATGAGATGGACCAAGGAGAACATCGATTTCGACAATGTACAACGGCTACTGAGCAAGCTCGCCGAGCACGTCAAGGCCTTCCATAGCATGACCACCGCCGAAATCACCGAGCTGCTCTCCAATGCCGAAAAGTGCACCTATGCCCCCGGCACGACCATCCTCAAGGAGGGAAATATCGGCGCAGCCTACATGTACATCATCATTGAGGGCGAAGCCGTCGTCTACAAGCTGGGTCACGATGGTGAAATCGAACTGGCACGCTTGAAAGCCACCGACAGCTTCGGCGAGATGGCGCTGGCCGATCGCGGGGCGCGCAGCGCCACGGTGAGGGCGCTGACACCTTGCGTGCTGTTGCGTCTCGGCGAACCGACGCTGTCTGGCAAACCGCTGCTGGCGATGAAGATTTATCGCAATATCGCCAAGGTATTGTCGGAGCGGCTACGCAGCACCGACGATCTGCTGGCCTGGCGGCTGTAGCGCCAGTAGGATCACCTGACCGCCAGCGAATACCGGGTGTTGGTTTTCAAGGAGTCACCGACGCGCAGTCCGCTCGCCACGTCGCGCACCATTCGTGCCGCTGCATCGAAAGCCTGCCGACTGACAGGCAGCCAACCCGGCAGAAAGCCTCGAAGTCCTTCCAGGCCGCCGTTGCCTGCTTTTCCGCAATCGCTCCGTGCCGTACCTTGATCGAGAGGGCGCTGGCGAATTCGGTAAGCATCCAGTCCGAAGAAACCAGGGGATCGGCACAGGACTCAGACCACCACCAGTTCCACCCGCTTGCCCAGGGCATGCAGGGCGCGTTCCAGGGTGGGAACTTTGGTGCCGTGCTTGGGATCAAGCATGCGCCGGGCTTCCTTTTCATCGAGACCAAGGCGCCGCGCAAGCTCCGCCTTCGATACGTTCTGTTCCTGCATCGAGACGTACAGCGCCGCTTTCATCGCCGTTGCCACCGGCAGCCCGGCGAGGTGTTCGCCGCGCTTCCTGGCGGACGGCACGGGGATCGCCATTCCATCCTCGATACGCATCTCGATCGCGGCCTCCAAGGCGCCCTGAGCCTCGCCGATGGCGCCCTCGATAGTCTCGCCTTGAGTTACGACTTCCGCAACGTCGCGGCAGGTCACCACAAAGCCGCCAGCATCTTCGTCGGGGGTCAGGGTCACGGGGTAGGTGAATCGCTGCATGAGGG
>CAYHXK010000305.1:0-3708 GCA_964360125.1 uncultured Sterolibacterium sp. | reverse complement strand
GCTCGCTGCGCTCGTGGGTTACGGGGCGCTGCGTAACTGTATTTCACGCTAAATCTATGGAACCTGGCAGTCGACCTTCCCTGCTCGAGCGTCTTTCGGCACTCCTGACGCGCGCGCCGGAAGACCGCGAAGAGCTGCTCGAATTGCTGCATGCCGCGTTCGAGCGCAATTTGCTGGATGCCGATGCCCTGTCCATCATCGAAGGCGCGCTCGGCGTATCCGACATGTCGGTGCGCGACATCATGGTGCCGCGCGCCCAGATGGATGTCATCGCCATCGAGGATACGCCGGAGAAGATCGCCGAATTCATCATCGAGGCGGCGCATTCGCGCTTTCCGGTGATCGGCGAAAATCGTGATGATGTCATCGGCATCCTGCTGGCGAAGGATCTGTTGCGCCATTTCGTCGGCATGGATTTCGATCTGCGCGACTCGCTCCGGCCGGCGGTGTTCATTCCGGAATCGAAGCGCCTCAACGTGCTGCTGCGCGAGTTTCGCGCCTCGCGCAACCACATGGCCATTGTCGTCGATGAATACGGCGGCGTCGCCGGCCTGGTGACCATCGAGGACGTGCTGGAACAGATCGTCGGCGACATCGAGGACGAGTACGATTTCGACGAGGCCGCCGACAACATCGTCCTCGACAACGCCGGGCGCTACCGCGTCAAGGCCACCACGGAAATCGCCGGCTTCAACGCCGCTTTCGGCACGCGGTTTGCCGACGAGGAATTCGACACCCTCGGCGGCCTGGTGATCCACCATCTCGGCCGCCTGCCCAAGCGCGGCGAGACGCTGCAGATCGGCGGCTTGCGCATCCAGGTGCTGCGCGCCGACAGCCGCCGGGTGCACACCCTGCTGGTCGATCCGCAGCGCGCCATAAATCTGGATGAATAATGCTCTAAGCCGACCAAGCGGCAAGCAAACAGGAGGGACTCCGTTGCCGGCAAAAGCAATTTGTACGAACAAGTACCCTCTGGGGCATAAAGGGAGTACTCCCCTTGTTTATCCTCCAAGTGGGAACAAGGGGGCTTGCCCCCTTGTAAATCCCCCAGAACCGCGGCTCCGAATAATCTGTTCACGAAATTTCAAGAGTTGAGCCATAAGCGAATAAGAAGTGGCTGGGGTAATAAGCGTGGAGCGGAGTTGGCCGCGCTGCTGCTCGGCGCGCTGACCGTCTTCGGTTTCGCGCCGTTTTACCTGTTCCCGCTGCCGCTGATGACGCTGGCGCTGCTGCTGGCGCTGTGGCGCGCCGCCGACTCGGCGCGCCGCGCCGCCTGGCTGGGTTGGCTGTGGGGCATGGGCTGTTTTCTCGGCGGCGTGTCCTGGGTGTACGTCAGCATGCACGCTGTCGGCGGCATGCCGGCGCCGCTTGCCGCGCTCGCCACCTTGCTGTTCTGCGCCGGCCTGGCGCTTTACCCGGCCCTGGCCGGCTGGTTGTTTGGCTGCCTGCGCAGCGGCAGCGGCTGGCGCGACGCATGGCTCGCCGCCGCCGTCTGGATGTTGAGCGAATGGTTGCGCGGCTGGTTGTTCACCGGTTTTCCCTGGCTGGCGCTCGGCTATTCGCAGAGCCCGCCGAGCCCGCTCGCCGGTTATGCGGCGGAAATCGGCGTGTATGGCATCGGCTTCATCCTGGCGGCGCTTGCCGCGCTGCTGGCTTTCTCCTGGCGTCGCCCGGCCAGCATCCTGATCCTGCTGGGCGTGGCGGCGTGCGGTACCCTGCTGCAGCGCATGGACTGGACCCAGCCGAGCGGCGCGCCGCTCACCGTCAGCCTGGCCCAGGGCAATATTTCCCAGGAAACCAAATGGGATGCCGAGCGCTTGCCGCATTCGCTGGAGACCTATGCGCGATTGGCGCGCAAGCATCCGGCGCAACTGGTGGTGCTCCCGGAAACCGCCTTGCCGATGTTTCTCGACGATGTGCCGGGCGATTATTTGCGCGTCCTCACCGCCAACGGGCCGGTGCTGTTCGGCGTCGCGGTGAAGGCGAATACCGGTGCAGCGGGGAAAACCGCGGGCTATGCCAACGCGGCAGTCGCGCTGACCAAAGACGGCAGGCCGCAAGCCTATGCCAAATCGCATCTGGTGCCGTTCGGCGAATACGTGCCGGCCGGGTTCGCCTGGTTTCTGGCCTTGATGCGCATGCCCATGTCGGATTTCACCGCCGGACCGCCGCACCAGCCGCCGCTGGAAATCGCCGGGCAAAAAATCGCCCCGAACATCTGCTACGAGGATCTCTTCGGCGAGGAGATACTGCGCGCTCTGCCGCAGGCAACGCTGCTGGTGAATCTCTCCAACACTGCCTGGTTCGGCGATTCGCTGATGCAGCCGCAGCACCTGCAGATCGCCCAGTTGCGTGCGCTGGAGACCGGCCGCACCATGCTGCGCGCCACCAACACCGGCTTGACCGCGGCGGTGCTGCCGGATGGCTCGGTGCTGGCGGCGCTGCCGGGGTTCACCGAGGCTGTCCTGACGGTGCAAGTGCAAGGCTATTCCGGGCTGACGCCTTACGCCCGCTGGGGCAATGCGCTGGCACTGCTGCTGGCTCTTGGCGCGCTGCTGCCGGTTTTGCTAGACTGGCGCGGGAAGCGGAGAGTGCGGGACACGCGACAGGAGCTATAGAGTTCATGACAAAAGAGGAATGGCCGCAGAGCCGGGATCGTCTGCTGGAGGATATTGATAAGTTCGCGCGCAAGCCGACGGTGGGCGCCGCCGATAATCCGGTGCCCGAACCGCGCCCCGCGAGTCCGGCGAGTCCGGCGGCAACGCAGCCGGCAGCGTCGCCCGTCGCCCCACCCCGGCCTGCCGTGACCTCCGCAGCCACGCCCACGCCTCCACCCGCCGCCCCGGTCGGGACGCAGAGCGTTCTGCTTTCCGCGCTCAGGCAGCAGGCCCTGGCGAAACAACACAGCGAAAACCAGAAAACTTCGCAACGCGACGAAATCCTCCAGCGCATCCACTCGGCGCTGGGCATGGCCTTCCAATACCTGAACGACCTGGTACAGCAACTGAATATTCTCAAGCCGCCGTATGCGAAGGCCTATTCCTACTTCGGCGTTGCGGAATTCGACGAAATGGCGTGGCAGGAAGGGCGCGCAGACTTCCGCATGCAGGAAGTTTCGTCGGACAACCGGCTATACGATCAGGTCACCCTGCGCTACCGGCTGGCGGGGCCGAAGCAGTTTCGCGTGGAGCGCGAAAATCCTGCGCTGGAAAAATTGCGCAAGGCGCTGTTCGATTACGGCATCGCGTTTACCGCCGACGAGCAGCGCAATGAGCGCAACCAGGTCGAGCGCGCCACTTTCTCCTTTCCCTGCGAGATCAAGGCCGGCCTGTTGCTCGCGGCCAACTACGAAAGCGGCAAGCTGCTGTTGAGGACCCGCAACATCGAGCGCTTCGGCATCATGGAATACCAGTTGTTGCCGGAGGCGATCAACCAGGAAGCGCTGGACGAACTGGCCCGCCTGATCCTGGGCGAGAACAATCGCGTCGGCCAGTTGTTTCAGCGCACCGCTTGAGCGCCGCACGCTCCCGGTTTGCCCAGGGTTTCACCAGGGTGGTAAAGGGAAGTGCGGGGAAGTGCGGGGAAGTGCGGTCAAATTGCCCAAGAATTGCCTTGACGTGAGTGTGGGCTGTTTCTATAATGCTTTGCTCTGGCGCGGGGTGGAGCAGTCTGGCAGCTCGTCGGGCTCATAACCCGAAGGTCGTAGGT
>CAYHXK010000304.1:0-3724 GCA_964360125.1 uncultured Sterolibacterium sp. | reverse complement strand
TTACGATGCGGTGGATGTGATCAAGGCTGCGATGTCGGGCATGTTGTCGCCGTAGAAGCGCTAGCAGGTGATGGGACTGGCCGAGGTGCGCCAGGTGTTCCGCATCTCCAAGATCGGCACCGTGGCCGGCTGCATGGTGCTCGAAGGTGTCGTCAGGCGCGGCTCCAAAGTGCGCGTGCTGCGCCACGGCGAGGTGGTACACAGCGGTGAGCTGGATTCTCTCAAGCGCTTCAAGGATGACGTCAAGGAAGTCAAGAACGGTTTTGAGTGCGGACTTTCGCTGAAGGGTTTCAACGATCTCAATGAAGGCGACCAACTCGAAGTGTTCGAGATTCAGGAAATCGCACGCACGCTGTAGCTAGTGCGCTGGCGGCGGGAGTGAGTGGGAGTTAGAATCGACTGCCCACCCATTCGCCTTCATCACCCTCATTGCTTGCTCAATACTGTATGAAAAATTTTTCCCGTGCCAGCCGAGTCGCCGAACAGATTCGGCGCGAGCTCGCCGAGTTGATCCAGATGGAGCTCAAGGATCCGCGGGTCAACCTGGTGACCTTGACCGATGTCGAGGTCACTGCCGACTACGCGCATGCCAAGGTGTTCTACACATCCCTGGCCGGAGCCGAACATCTGGAGGAGATTGCGGCGGGCCTCAAGCGCGCCAGCAGTTTTCTGCGCCGCGAACTGGGGAAACGCATCAGTATCCATCACCTTCCGGAGTTGCATTTTGTCTACGACTCATCCGTGGAGCGGGGCACCTATTTGTCCCATCTCATCGATCAGGCCGTCCATTCCGGTGAAAAGCCCCTGAAATGAGCAGGACATAGTTCCGCGGTGAATGCCCCGCGTCGGCCGCCAAGGCGCCCCGTTGATGGCGTGTTGCTGCTCGACAAGCCACTCGGCCTGACTTCCAATGCCGCCTTGCAAACCGCACGGCGCCTCTTCAACGCCGCCAAAGCAGGGCATACCGGCACGCTCGACCCGCTCGCCACCGGACTGTTGCCGGTGTGTTTCGGCGAAGCGACAAAATTCGCCGGAGAGTTGCTGGAAGCCGACAAGGCCTACACTGCAACGATCCAGTTGGGCGCCACCACCGATACCGCCGATGCCGAAGGCCGGGTCCTCGTCATCCGCCCGGTAAAAGTCACGCTACAGCAAGTCGAAGCAGTCCTGCGGCGCTTTTCCGGCGACATCATGCAGGTGCCACCCATGCATTCGGCCTTGAAGCGCGATGGCAAGCCACTCTATGAGTATGCCCGGCAGGGCATAACACTGGATCGCGCAGCGCGCCGCGTTTGCATCCACGCCATCGATCTGCGAGGTTTGGATGGCGATAAGCTATGCTTGAGCGTGGATTGCAGCAAAGGTACCTATATTCGCACCCTGGCCGAGGATATCGGCGCGGCGCTGGGTTGCGGGGCGCATCTGGCCGCGCTACGCCGTACCCGCATCGGTCGCTTGGGTGTCGATCAGGCCGTGGCCTTGGCGGAGCTGGAAGCCATGGTTCCGGACCGGCGCGATGCGCTGCTGACGCCAATCGATGCGCTGCTTGAAGGCTTGCCCCGCGCAGAACTCGGCGAGGCTGACGCCGTCCGTCTCCGTCAGGGTCAGGCAATACGCTGGAACGGCTTGGCGGGTCGCTGGCGCGCCTACGCGGGAGGAGCATTCCTCGGCCTCTGCGAATTGGGTGCGGACGGTTGGTTAAGTCCGTGCCGGCTGATAGCCACAACCAAAGAAAATAGCAATGCAAATGCTTGAGTTGACGACCGATCTCCGGCTATAATCATTCGTTTCCAAAGCAACCCAAAGAGAAACCAGATGGCAATTTCCACAGTTGAAAAAGCAAAAATTGTTAGCGACTTCCAGCGTGCTCAAGGCGATACCGGTTCGCCCGAAGTACAGATCGCATTGCTGACGGCTCGCATCAATGGCCTGACAGGCCACTTCAAGACCAATGTCAAGGATCACCACTCGCGCCGTGGCCTGCTGATGATGGTTAACCAGCGCCGTAAGTTGCTCGATTACCTGAAGGGCAAGAATGCCGATGGCTACCGTGCGCTGATTGGACGTCTCGGCCTGCGCAAGTAAGCCTGGAGCCTGCGCAGAATGCGGAGTTCGTTATTTCCAGTGTACGCCGCGGAAGCACTTTTTCTCCGCCAGGCATGATTGAACGCGCCGGCGCTGACCAGATCATGGTAGCGCCGGCTTTGTCGTTTTTGGGTATGTGGCCAGCGATCATCCGATCATGACCCTGCCCGTGCAGATAAGATGAAAGGATAGTCACTTGCTCAACCTTACCCCAATCAAGAAAAGTTTCTCCTACGGCGCCCATACCGTGACCCTGGAAACTGGCGAAATTGCACGCCAGGCAGGCGGCGCAGTGCTGGTCTCGATGGACGACACCGTGATTCTGGCGACTGTCGTCGGGCAATCGGTTCCCAAGCCTGGCCAGGATTTCTTTCCCCTGACGGTCGATTACATCGAGAAGGTCTATGCCGCCGGACGCATTCCCGGTGGTTTCTTCAAGCGCGAAGGCCGTCCTTCGGAAAAAGAGACCCTGACCTCGCGCCTGATCGATCGGCCGATACGCCCATTGTTCCCGGAAGGCTTCACCAACGAAGTGCAGGTCATTGTCACGGTGATGTCGAGCAATCCGGAAGTCGATCCCGACATTCCGGCGTTGCTCGGCGCTTCGGCGGCACTGGCTATTTCCGGTCTGCCCTTTAACGGCCCGATCGGCGCCGCCCGTGTCGGCTACATCAATGGCCAGTACGTGATGTGCCCGACCATGACCCAAGTCAAGGAAAGCCAGCTCAACCTGGTCGTCGCCGGCACCGCCACCGCAGTACTCATGGTCGAGTCGGAGGCTCAGCAGTTGTCCGAAGAAGTAATGCTTGGCGCCGTGGTGTTCGGTCACGATCAGATGCAGACAGCAATCAAGGCCATCAACGACCTGGTTGAAGTCGCCGGCAAGCCCGAGTGGGAATGGCAGGCCGAAGCGAAGGACGAAGCCTTGATCGCCAAGGTTGCGCAACTCGCCGAAGCCGATCTGAGAGAAGCCTACCGCATTACCCAGAAACAGGCGCGTACCCTCAAGACCCGCGATATCACCAACAAGGTGGTGGCTACGTTGAGCGAAGGTGAAAATTCTGCGGACGCGAATACCGTCAAGAACCACCTGTTCGATCTTGAGGCCAAGATTGTGCGCAACCAGATACTCAGCGGCGAGCCGCGCATAGACGGGCGCGATACCCGCACCGTGCGTCCGATTGCCATCCGCAATGGCGTGCTGGCGCGCACCCACGGCTCGGTGTTGTTCACCCGCGGCGAAACTCAGGCGCTGGTGGTGGCCACGCTCGGCACCGGCCGTGACGAACAGATCATCGACGCGCTGCAGGGCGAATCCCGGGACCGCTTCATGCTGCATTACAACATGCCTCCATTCGCTACCGGCGAAACCGGGCGTGTCGGCACCCCCAAGCGCCGCGAGATCGGTCACGGTCGTCTTGCCAAGCGTGCGCTGATTGCCGTCCTGCCGAGTCCGGAAGAGTTCGGCTACAGCATGCGCGTGGTTTCTGAAATCACCGAATCGAACGGTTCCAGTTCGATGGCTTCCGTCTGCGGCGGCTCGCTGGCGTTGATGGATGCCGGCGTTCCCCTCAAGGCTCACGTGGCGGGCATCGCCATGGGCCTGATCAAGGAGGGCGGCCGCTTCGCGGTGCTCACG
>CAYHXK010000303.1:0-3730 GCA_964360125.1 uncultured Sterolibacterium sp. | reverse complement strand
GGCCCAGAAGATGTTCGCCGCCAGCAGCACCCAGGCCAGCGGCGGCACCGTATGGAGCTGCGCGGCGAAAGCCATCGGGATGCCGAAGCCGAAAGCCACGCCGAGGTAGGCCTGCGGAATGGAGAGGAAGCGCTTGGTGAAGGGATAGCTCACGGCGAGGAATAGCGCCACCAGCGAAAGCTGCCACACCAGCCGGTGCAGCGGCAGGATCAGCAGGAATGCCAGCAGCGCCAGCACGGCCGCCAGCACCAGCGCCTCCTTGCCCGACACCTCGCCGGAAGCGAGCGGCCGCATCCTGGTGCGCTCGACGTGCGGATCGAAATTCCGGTCGGCGTAGTCGTTGACAACCACCCCCGCCGAGCGCATCAGCAGCGTGCCCAGCGCGAAGATCCACACCAGCAGCGGCTGCGGCCGCCCGCCGCTGGCGATCCACAACGCCCACATGGTCGGCCACAACAGCAGCAGCGTACCGATGGGCTTGTCGAGACGCATCAGGCGTTCGTAGGCGTTGAGGCGCTGGAGGAGGGTGAGGGCGGGCATGGGCGGATTTTACACCGCGGAATTTACGGTCGGCGCAAAGCCTTGCGGTGCTAGAATCCACTGTCATAAGGAGCAGTGATGCCCGGCCAGACTGCGGAACAAAAGGCGAGAGAGAACATCGACCAACTGCTTGCAGCCGCCGGCTGGCAGGTGGAAGATCTTGCCCAGGCCAACATCCACGCCGCGGGCGGCGTCGCACTGCGCGAATTCCCCCTCGAATCCGGCTACGGCTTCGCCGACTACCTGCTCTACATCGCCCGCGAAGCCGAGGCTGAGGTCGAGACGAACCTCAAGCGATCTCAGGTGCTGAGACAAGATACGCTATCGAGTTCATTTGAACGCGAGTGTCTTCATGGCTGAAAAATTGCCGCCCCACTTTGTCGAACTTGTGCAAGACGCTCTGCTCAAGTCGTATTGGCGCCGCAAAGCATTTAGAAACATCTTGCGGCGCAATGGTGTTGCCGAGAAATTTCTGGCGAGCTGGGCTGAGGACGAGTCAAAAAGGGCTCTGCTTGATCGTTTGGTTCCGGCGCTCGAAAGTGCTGAAAAGGGGCCTGCTGTCATCAAGCAACTCGCGGTGCATTTGGCAGATCAAGTATCGTTTCCAGACTTGACCGGCTGGCCAGACGCAGCCGAAAAAATTGCAGCGGCAAGGACAGCGGTCACGGCGCTTAAGTCCTATATTGATCGCGAACGGTCTGCCGCTGAAGTGGCACGAGCACGGCAGTCCATTCGGGAAGAAGCAGAGCGACAACGAGCCGAGAAGCTTGCAAGCCAACAAGACCTTGCAAAACTTCAATCTCGCGTGGCTGATCTGCATTCAAAGATTGGTACCCAAGACAGCGGCTACGCGTTTGAAGACTGGTTTTTCGATTTGGTACAGTTCTTCGACTTGGAGCACCGAAGACCATACAAAACAAACGGGCGTCAAATCGATGGGTCAATCACCTATGAAGGTACAACATACCTGGTTGAACTGAAGTTCACAGATGACCAGACAGGTGCGCCAGATATAGACACACTTGTCGCAAAAGTGAATAGCAAGGCCGACAACACTATGGGCATATTCATCTCGATGGCTGGATATAGCTCCGTTGCTGTCGCTGAAGCATCCAAACCGAGAACTACATTGCTGTTGCTTGATGCCAGTCATTTGTTCTTGGTTCTGCAAGGTTTATGGGAACTTCCGGAGTTGATCTCGCGCCTTCGACAGCATTCATCGCAGACAAGCGAGGCATATTTGGCAGCGGCGCAGCTGTCCCATTAGCATGCCCGTCCCCAACCCCGTCCGCCTGTTTCACATCACGGCCATCGCTAATCTGCCGGACATATGCGCCGAGGGCGCCTTACTGTCGAAGAACGCCGGGGCGACGGCGGGAATCGATTATCAGAACATCGCCCATCTGGGTGCCCAGGGCTCCCGCGCAGCGCGGGCGGTGCCGAATCCTCCCGGTGGCGTCGTTCATGATTTCGTGCCGTTCTACTTCGCGCCACGTTCGCCGATGTTGAGCGCCATCGATCATGGGCGGGTGGCTAACTGCCCATGGCGACAGGGCGACATCGTGCATCTGGAAACGACGGTCGAACGTGTTGTGGTCGGGAACATGCCGTTTGTATTCTATGACCGGAACGCGACGCTGGCCTTTTCCCAGGCTTTTACCGATCTGATCCACCTTGATAGGGTAGCGTGGGACTTGCTGACCGAGGCACCTATGCTGGATGGCTTCTGCAAGTATTGGCAGAATCGCCTGGCGGTCCAGCGGCATGCGGATCGTATGGAACGCCGGCAGGCGGAGTTTCTGGTGCGTGAGCGGGTGCCTTTAGACCGTTTTGTCCGAATAGGTGTAATAGACGAAAATCACGCCGCTGTTGTGCGTACCATTCTGGTGACTGTTGGCGTAAACTTACCGGTGGAAGTAAAGCCGGACTGGTATTTTCTTGGACAATAAATATGAGCATTACACTCACCCGTGGCGATTTGTTGAAGCAGGACGATGTGGACGCCATCGTCAATACGGTGAATTGCGTCGGCATCAT
Organism: uncultured Sterolibacterium sp.; assembly: GCA_964360125.1. Taxonomy (GTDB): domain Bacteria; phylum Pseudomonadota; class Gammaproteobacteria; order Burkholderiales; family Rhodocyclaceae; genus JACRAR01. Next base: position 1,153 of record CAYHXK010000303.1, on the reverse strand, counting down.
GGGTAAAGGGATCGCGCTCCAGTTCCGCAACAAGTGGCCGGGAAATTTCCGTGCCTACGCGGCAGCCTGCAAGGCGAAGCAGGTGCGCCCCGGCCGGATGTTCGTGTTCGACTTGGGCGCGTTGGCAAAGCCGAACTTCATCGTCAATTTCCCCACCAAGGATCACTGGCGCGGCAAGTCGCGTATCGAGTTCATCCGCGATGGTCTGCAAGACCTGGTCGCTCAAGTGCGCCGCCTCAAGATTCGTTCTCTGGCCATACCGCCCTTGGGTTGCGGCAACGGCGGCCTCGACTGGGTCGAGGTCAAGTCCTTGATCGAGTCCGCCTTTGCGGACTTGCCTGAGGTCGAGGTTCGTCTGTTCCCGCCCGACGGTGCGCCTGAGGCCAAGAACATGGAAGTGCGGACTGAGCGTCCGCGCATGACACCCGGCCGCGCTGCCATCCTCAAGGTGCTGGATACCTATCGCGCTCTTGGCTATGGTTTGTCGAAGATCGAGGTGCAGAAGCTCGCATATTTCCTGCAAGAAGCGGGCGAGGCGCTGAATCTGCCGTTTGAGAAGCATGCCTATGGCCCATATTCGGACACCTTGCGCCATGTGCTCAACAGGATGGAGGGCCATTTCATCCGCGGACTTGGCGACGGCGTCGTGGATGCCGAAATCGAGCCGGTGCCAGAGGCCATGGCCGAGGCCGAGGCATTTGTCGATGCACATGGACACGAGGCGCTGGCGGAGCGAGTGCGGCGAGTGGGCGAGTTGATCGATGGTTTCCAGTCGCCTTACGGCATGGAGTTACTCGCTACCATTCATTGGGTTGCCAAGCACGAAGGAGCTGTCACGCAGGAGCAGGTGCTTGCCGCAGTACGTTCCTGGAACGAACGCAAGAAAACCTTGATGATGCCCGCTCATGTCGCGGCAGCATGGGGTCGGCTAGCTCAAACTGGCTGGCTGAACTGATTTTCGAGCTCTAACCAGTTCGATGCCCGCTACAAACGCGTGCTCCCGGCGAGTGTTCGTGCCAGAGGCGGTTGAGAGCTGGGATAATAAAGCCGGTTATAACCAGCATAATTGCTCACATAAGCAGGCTATGACCTGCCATGGAGCATCAAATGGCCGACACCAAAAGCACATTGAAGCGCATGCAGCTTGCCGATG
>CAYHXK010000302.1:0-3735 GCA_964360125.1 uncultured Sterolibacterium sp. | reverse complement strand
ACTGCATTCATATGAAATCGAGGAAACTTTGACATGGACACTAATATTGCTGCGGTCTTGCTTTCTTGTCTTCTCTATTCTCTCTACGTATTGCTGCCGATGATTCCGGCGATTGTCATTTATCGCTTATTTCCCGATACAAAGGTTGCCCTAAGCGGCCCCCTGGCTAATTTGACAATGAAATCCACGGGCGCGTTTGCCGCCTACATCGTCGTCGTGTCCCTGGGATATTTCTTGATCAAGAATACGCACACCATCATTGCCGGAATGGTGCAACCCATGTGGACTATCAAGGCAACGCTCGAACTTCAAGGCACGGATGGAAAGAAGCTTGACGATCAAAGTCCTCTGCAGTACTTGGAAGTATTTCTCAAGCCCGATTTGAGAATCAAGGAAGGAAAGTTTATTAAACTGCAAGTTCCCTCCACAGGCGTGAGTAAACCGGAATATCTCATCAACTTCAAGATCCCGCAATTTGGTGAAATAACGATAGACACCTCTCAGTTGAAATCAAGTGAAATTGAAGAGGATAATTTCAACAGGGTCTTGCTCATCGCAAACCCCATATCAATCCAACAGGCTCGCATCAGTACATCGCGTTACAACAAAACAGATTATCTGGCGCCGCCCAACTAACCATCCAGGTGAGATTATGTCCATTAACGGCAAATTGCGGTTTCTTGCACTGCTTGGTTTGTTGGCTATGTTCTCCTGGCAGTCTATTGCGACTGAATTGCGCGGTCGAGTTGACGGGACCCACCCTTACGCACCTTATCCATTTCCTTTTGGGGGCGCCAGAGTCGACCTCTATCAGTCCTCGCCGCAAGGGCCGCTTCACATTAGATATGCCTACACGGGGGGGGATGGCATGTACTATTTCTCCGGAATAAATCCTGGCGTCTATACTCTCCGGGTCAACGGCATATTGAATTTCCCTTTGGTAGTTAGGCCTCAGCCATATCAAGATATTCCACCGATACTTTTACGCTGAGATTATTGCAGACCATCCGCCCAACCCATGCCACCTGGCGCTGCGCTACTTCATCGCGCAGCGCCGGATAGTTTCACTTACGCGCATGGCCTTGCGTTCAAACAGGAGTATATGAATTGGAAATATCTATTGCCTGCCCTGTGGCGACGGCTGAAATTCATCTTCATGAACTCCTGCACGGATTCCCCCAAGTGGCGTGTATTTATTGCGATATGCGGGCCTGATTTGAAACAACAGGCGCCCTCCATTTCAATTGCGGGGAAAGCCATGCCGCATGGGTTGGCGCCTGTGCTCCCGGATATTTGCGTACGCGAGGCATGACCATGGCGGGACGGATGAAAAAAATCGCGGTGCTCGCAACCGGCGGAACCTTTGACAAGGAGTACAACGAGCTGAGCGGCGAGTTGTACTTCAAGCAGACGCACCTCCCGGAAATGCTGGCGCTGGGCAGGGCGCGCGTGCCGGTGCGCATCCAGACCCTGATGATGAAGGACAGCCTGCGCATGACCAGCGCCGACCGCCGGATCATTGCCGCCGCCTGCCAGCAGGCGAGGGAGCGGATGGTCGTGATTACCCATGGCACCGACACCATGGAAGTCACGGCGGGCGTCCTGGCGAAGAAAGTTTCCGGCAAGACGGTGGTGTTGACCGGGGCCATGGTCCCGTACAAGTTCGGCAGTTCCGATGGCCTCTTCAATCTCGGCAGCGCGCTGACGCTGGTGCAGGTGCTGCCGGCCGGCATCTACATCGCCATGAACGGACGTTTCTTCACTTGGGACGCGGTCACGAAAAATCGGGCGGCCGGGGTCTTCGAGGAGCAGCCGCTGCCGGTCTAACCGGCCATGCGGCATGGATAATGCGCCCGCCAATGTTGTTGGCCAACTGCCTGGGCACTGGAGTCTCTCAGGGATACACGCTGTGTCGCAAGCTTGCCCTGGATTTCCATCTTGAACAATTTTTCGCATGATCTACATTTAGGATCGGAGCATGGCAGGAGACATGTTGCGTAACAATACATAGGCCGTTTGAGCGATGAGACAACAGGGTTACGGCATACTCGTAATGATTGCGTTGATCGCAGCGGCACCCGTGCTGGCGCAGGGAGGGCGGCTGAAGGGCGCTGAAATGGGGAAGGGCCGCATGCATGGCGGCGCTCCCGATCCGGTCGCTTGCGCGATCGGGCGTTGGCCGGATTGCGACATACAGCTGGCGATCGGTCGCGGACTGTTCGAAACGGGACTGAGCCCGGCTTTCCCCACCCAAGCGAATTGTCGCGGCATCGACGAAGGCTACGCCATCAGTTACTCAGCCAAGCGCGGCGGCAAGGAGCCGTTCCATGGCGGCATCGATTTGCCGGCGCCTTGGGGCACTCCAATGATCGCCGCGGCAGCGGGCACGGTGGTGGGTAGATTCCAGGGCGAGCACTCGTTTAGGGGCATCGAGATCGTCCTGCGCCACTCCCCGCAGGATACCGGGATCCCGCTGTGGATCTATACCCAGTATGCGCACTGCGCGGAGATGCCGGCGCTGGAAATGGGTCGGCGGGTGCGCATGGGCGAGGTTATCTGCCCGACTGGGAACACGGGAATCGGCATGTCTGGCTTGCAAAGCAACCGGCGCCGTCCGGCGATTCATTTCGGCGTTTTTTTCAGTAGCAGCGAGCAATACACGGAACTGCGCAACGTCATCATCCCGGCCGAAGGGTACTGGATGGATCCGGTCGCGCTGTTCAGGAAAACCCTGCCGTTGGACTCCGTCGCCATGAAAGCGCTGCCGGTGGCGGAGAAACAGGTGCCGATTGCCATCATGTTCGATGATGGCGCCCTTTTCCCCGCCGACACTAAAATCGTTTGGCCCTACACTTGCGCACGCAAATAATTATGTGCGTTTGATGATGGGGGTATAAACCTCCCGGCAGTTTCGTTTATCATGTTTCCATGAAAATCCTTGGACCCCATACGGAGTCGCTCGCATGGACATGACAGGCATCCCTTTTGGCGCCACCGACTGGTCGGCGGTCGAACCTACGGAACACCAGGGCGAAAGCGGCATGGCCGCCTGGCGCACGCGCCAGTTCGGCGCGATTCGGGTGCGCATGGTCGAATACACGCCGGGCTATCTCGCCGATCACTGGTGCTCCAAGGGACACATCCTGCTTTGCCTGGAAGGCGAGCTGCATACCGAGCTGCAGGACGGCAGGCAGTTCGTCCTGAAGCCCGGCATGAGCTACCAGGTCGCCGACCGGGCCGAAGCCCATCGCTCGTTCGCCCCTGCGGGCGCCCGGCTGTTCGTGGTGGATTGAATGCCATGATCGCATGCTTTCTTCGCTACATGGTATTCGATCGTGGCCCTGCTGCTGTCTGCGGAATCTCCACGGGCGGCCTATCTGCATTCAAAAGTCCACATTGATCGCGCTGCGGGTGGCGTCATGGGATTTCTTGGCCTGAAACTCCTCGCAGCGGCCCAGCCGGCGGCATAAAATGTGTGGCATGACTTGTGTGCCCCTTCCACTCTTAGCGCGCCAGCTTGAAGAAAATACATGACAGGCACACTCGAACAGCAAGCATCGGTTACTTTCGCCTTGGCCCAGATCAGCGACTTCGAGGAGCTGGTGGCCCTGCGCATCGAGGCCATGCGCGAGAGCCTGGAGCGCATCGGACGCTTCGACCCCGTTCGCGCGCGTGAAAGGTTTAGCGCCGGCTTTTCGCCGCGGCACACCCGCCACATTCTGCTTGGCGGGAAGC
>CAYHXK010000301.1:0-3739 GCA_964360125.1 uncultured Sterolibacterium sp. | reverse complement strand
TCAGTCTTGTACCATAAGAAAACGCCGCAAGCTCACCAGAATGCCTGCCGTAGCCCCCCAAATATAGTATCCCTCCCATGGCATGGCGTGATACTCGCGCATGCTGCCCTGGAATTCAATGCTATGGAGTTGATGATTGGCGGGGTCAAGCAAAAAGTCCAGCGGTGTCTCGAAGGCCTCGGCAACTTCAAAATCGTCAAGCTTGAGATTCAACGGCGGATGCACCAAGCCAACCACGGGTATGATGGAAAAACCGGTTCCGGTGCGGTATTCAGGGAGTATCCCGAGCACTTCGACCTGGGCAGGAACGAGTCCGACCTCCTCCCCTGCCTCGCGCAACGCCGTCTCCACCGGAGAGCTATCCCGTTCATCGCAACGCCCGCCGGGGAAGCTGATTTGACCCGCGTGGTCCCGCAGATGGGCAGTGCGTTGGGTCAGCAAGACGGTAACGCCGGTATCCCGAAGCACCAATGGTACGAGCACCGCCGCCGCGACCAGCGACAGAGAATCCTGGCCAAGCTGATCGAGCCCTGGCGAGTCCGACCGACGTATCCCTTCACTGATTGTTCCGCTCCCGGTCGTCGCAAAACGCTGACGCAACCAACTGGCCCTCGACAATGACAAGGGAGCAACCATATCGCTCATCTCGAACGCTTAATGAATTTCATGATATGACATCCGACGGACTTTCCCAGTGCATTAAGTAATCCATCCTCGGCGCATAACCCTGGTAATGGAGAGCGTCGCGATTCATTTCGATACTGCAATAAAATAAAGACAATAGCATGATACTAGTCGCAATAATTCGTCGCCATGCAGGCGAGGGGGTTGGTTATTTTGCCACTTTTCCAGATCGCCACTCCTTACCCTGGCAACTTATCAGGGTTGACAAGGGCGCTGCCGCCCCAGTGGATCCTTCTGATTTCAGCGGTATTCATTGGCGGAGCCAGTACAGGCATCTAAGCTCAGGCGTTGAATGCCGATAAGGATGAAGGCGTCCATGCGAATCCATGTCCTCTGAAACAGCTATTGGAAAACTCTTGCAAGCTGCAAAGCTTGCTGAACTCGGCTTTGCGAATCAAACATTTTGGTATCGATCGTAGTACCATTAAGGCCCATTCGAATGCTAAACCCTACAAATCGACGCATGAAAGACGATCCAGGCAAAGAGGCTATGCGGCGCATGCAGGCGTTGATTGCACGCGAAACCGGCTCGCCTTTGACTCACACAGCTGAAATGGAGATGGAATCCATCATCCGTTACGCACGCGGAGAGAACGAGGGGAGCAGCACGACGGCAGGGGCTGATCATTCCTTCGTACGCTGCGAGGTCACCATCCTACTCGCCGACTTAAGAGGCTTTACCTCCATCACGGCCACACAACCAGCCGGGGTGATAATTACCCTGCTCAACCGCTGCCTGGGACGAATGAACGAAATTGTCGCCGCGCACCAGGGAGTCATCGACAAATTCATGGGTGACTCCATCATGGTTTTATTCGGCGCTCCAGTCGAGCGCCCGGATGACGTTCAGCGCGCGCTGGCTTGTGCGATCGAGATGCAACTCGCCATGAGCGACCTGAATTATCGCTATCGGCAGGAGGGCATGCCCGAACTGTACATGGGTATCGGCATCAATACCGGCAGCGTCCTGGCAGGCAAGTTCGGGTCAAATTTTTATTCTGAATACACGGTAATCGGCGACGAGGTCAATCTCGCCTCGCGCATCGAAGCGTTCAGCCTGCGCGGACAAGTCTTGATCAGTGAAAACACTCTCGCTCACTGTCGCGACTTCGTCACCGTAGGTGAAGCAATGGAAGTATTTGTAAAGGGCAAGGCACAGTCAGTCAGGTTGCGCGAGTTGCTTTCGATTCCTTCTCTAAATCTCGAGGTGCCACGGCAGGAAATCCGGCGCAGTCATCGCATAGAAGTTGAGCTTCCCTGCACGCTCAACATCATCAGAAGCAAGATCGTGTTGCCTCACGCAATCAATGCCACGATTCGCGACATTGGGTATCACGGCGTATTGGTTGAACTCGACCACCTGCTCGAAGCCCACGACGAAGTGAAACTTGAAGTTGACCTGATTATGATTGACTTCAGGGCAACAGACATCTATGCAAAAGTCGTCAAGGTAAAACATGACGGAGGGCGTCAGTTGGTAGGCCTGGAGTTCACTTCAATCACTCCCGATGCCAACATGAAAATCCAGTTGTTAGTTCAGCTACTGGTAGCTGGTTCAGCCTAGTACATCCAAAACATTGCCGCCGAATGTAATCGCAGCCATGATTGCGATCCTGGCGACCTGGGATAGCATTATTCCCGGAAGTTTCCGAATTGCAGCGGATAGTCTGTCATGGACTTCTTCACCAGCGCTATGGCTTCCTGGAGCAAATCGCGCTTGGCGCCGCTCACGCGAACAGCGTCTCCCTGGATTGAGGCCTGTACTTTGAGCTTGCTATCCTTGAGAAGCTTGACGATTTCCTTGCCGCGTTCGATTTCGATGCCCATCTTTATTTTGAGTTCCTGCTTGGCCTTGTTCCCTGACACATTCTGGACTGCGCCGGCCTCGAGGCGTTTGGTGCTCTCGCGCTCCTTCTTCTCCATTTCCGGGAACAGAATGTCCTTCACCTGGCCGAGTTGAAACTCCGAGTCACCGAAGATCGTAATCAGCTTGTCCTTCTCGTTAAGCTCTGCCTTGGCGCTGGTACCCTTGAAATCGTAGCGATTGCCTATGTGGCGACCAGCCACATCCACAGCGTTCTTCAGCGCCACCATATCGGCTTCCGAGGTTATGTCGAAAGAGGGCATTTCAGTCTCCTTCAGTCTTGAATCGAACTTCGGCGGACCATGGCGACCATGTCAGTCTCATCCAAAGTGACAGACGTAATGATACGGCTCACCGCTCACTTCGATATCAAAGCTCGAATTGCCTGGAACCTTGAAGCTTTGGCCTGGTCCGTAGGCGTTCCACTGGCTCTCGCCTTTGAGGCGCATCCGACAGGCGCCGCCCACGCATTCCATGATCTCGGGAACATTGGTATTAAAGGTTAGCGACGCAGGCAAGATTACGCCGACGCTTTTCCGGGCGCCGTCGGCAAATAGGATAGTGTGGCTGATACACTTGCCGTCGAAATAAATATTGGCTTTCTTGATCACCGAAACATTGTCGAACTGAGACATATTAAATTCCCCAGATTCTTTCAATGATACTCTTGGCGACGAAACCCAGCATACCGAAAGCAAGCACGATGAACAGCACGAAAGTGCCTGTTTTGCCTGCCTTGGCCTGGTAGGCCAACTCTCCGACGATAAATAACATGAAGAGAATAAACGCGGCAACCCCATAGGTAACGAAAAACTCCGAAATCTGTTCTTCGCTGTAGCCGAACATTGCTGCCCTTCCTCAGTCTCCGCGCTTTGGAAGGTTGCCGGACAACTTGCCCAGCACCAGGAATTCGAGCAGCGCCTTCTGTGCGTGCAAGCGGTTTTCTGCCTCATCCCAGACCACGCTCTGCGGCCCGTCAATCACCTCTGCAGAGACCTCTTCTCCGCGATGGGCCGGCAGACAGTGCATGAATAATGCTTCGGGTCGCGCCCGCCTCATCATATCGGCGTCGACCTGCCAATCTTCAAAATCGCGGAGACGCGCATCGTTTTCCGCTTCAAACCCCATGCTGGTCCACACATCGGTGGTGACCAGATCGGCGCCGTGCGCGGCTTCCATGGGATCGGCAAA